>DATEXK010000425.1:0-5808 GCA_035257065.1 Gaiellaceae bacterium
GCGAACGACGAGCAGTTCGTCGAGCGTTTCCGCCGGGAGGCGAAGAACGCCGCCGCGCTCTCGCACCCCAACATCGTCTCGATCTACGACCGCGGCGAGGCGGAGGGCACCTACTACATCGCGATGGAGTACCTCGACGGGCGGTCGCTCAAGGAGCTGATCCTCTCGCGCGGCCCTGCTCCTCTGAACGTTGCGATCGAGTACGTGCGCCAGATCCTCTCCGCGTTGCGCTTCGCGCATCGCCACGGGATCGTGCATCGCGACATCAAGCCGCACAACGTTCTCGTCGACGCCGAGGGCCGCGTGAAGGTCACCGACTTCGGCATCGCGCGCGCGGGCGCGAGTCAGATGACGGAGGCGGGCTCGATCGTCGGCACTGCGCAGTACCTCTCGCCCGAGCAGGCGCGCGGCACCAACGTCGACCAGCGCTCGGATCTCTACTCGCTCGGCATCGTGCTCTACGAGTTGCTGACGGGCACGCTGCCGTTCAACGGCGACACACCAGTCGAGATCGCGATGAAGCACCTCTCGCAGACACCGGAGCTCCCGTCGGTCTTGCGGCCCGAGCTGCCGCGCGAGCTCGACCTCGTCGTCACGCGCGCGCTCGCCAAGGATCCCGACGAGCGCTACCAGAGCGCCGAGGAGATGGACGCCGATCTCGAGCGCCTCTCGCGTGGCGCCGCCGTCTCCCCCGAGACGGAGGAGTCGGCGACGCAGATCATGCGCGCGCCCACCGGCCCGATGTCGGCGACGGCCGCGACGATGATCGTGCCGCCGAGGCGCGGTGCGTACGCGCCGCTGCCGCCGCTCCCGCCACCCGTCTACTACGACCTCGAGGAGCCGATCCATCGCCGGCCGATCTGGCCGTGGGTCGCCGCGTTCCTCTTCGTGCTCGGCGCCGCTGTCGGCGGCTGGTTCCTGTACGACCAGGTCTCGAACAAGCTCGCCTCGAACAAGGTCGTGCCCGTGAACTTCTATGTCGGCATGCGAGAGGCGCAGGCGCGCGCGAAGATCAGCGCGGACGGCTTCACCCCTGTCGTCAACCACCACGCCAGCCGGAAGACGCCGGCCGGCTTCGTCTTCAAGCAACTCCCCGTTCAGGCGACGCGAAAGCCAAAGGGCGACCCGGTGACGATCTGGGTCTCGACGGGCGTACCGAAGGTCGAGGTGCCGTCCCTCGTCGGCCAACAGTCGACGGACGCGGTCGGCGCACTGAAGGACGCGCACCTGAAGCCCGACGTGCACGAGGTGCCGTCGTCGAAGCCGACGGGCGAGGTCACGGCGCAGGATCCGCCCGCGGGCACGAAGCAGCCGGAGGGCTCGCCCGTGCGCATCAACGTCTCGAAGGGGCCGACGCCGGTGTCGGTGCCGAGCGTCGTCGGCGAGCCGATCGCCTCGGCGACCTCGGCGCTCCGGGCGCTCGGCTTCAACGTCAGCCCGAACTACGTCGACTCGTCCGAGCCCGCGAACAACGTGATCAGCCAGACGCCGGCCGCGGGCGACTCGGCGGGCAAGGGCTCGGTCGTGAGCCTCACGGTGTCGAACGGGCCGAAAACGTCGACGGTCCCCGACGTGACGAGCCTCGACCTCGGGTCGGCGGAACAGACGCTGCACGACTCCGGGTTCAACGCACGCGGCATCGTCTACCAGGACACGCCTGACCCGAACAGCGACGGGCTCGTGCTCTCGCAGGCGCCGGTGGGCGGCACACAGCTCAAGCCGGGGGGCAACGTGACGCTGACCGTAGGTCGTTACACGGCGACCCCGCCGCCGACGACCGCCCCGCCGCCGACCCCGTGACCGCCGGATGACCCGGCGTCTGCGCGTCGCGCTGCTCGCCGGCGGCCGGTCGAGCGAGCACGACATCTCGCTCGCCTCCGCGCGGTCGGTTCTGGCCGCGCTCGACCCCGCCCGCTACGACGTCGTCAGCGTCGCGATCGGCCGCGACGGGCGCTGGGCGCTCGAGTCCGGCGCTTTCGCGCTCGAAGCGGGGTCAGACCCCGGGTCGGGTCCTGGAGAGCCGGCTCCCGCAGAGACGCTGCCCGTGCCGGCGGAGCGCAGCACGCTCGCCGCGCTCGGAGCCGTCGACGTCGTGCTGCCGATCCTGCACGGCCCGTTCGGCGAGGACGGGACGGTGCAGGGCCTGCTCGAGCTGGCCGGCATCCCGTACGTCGGCGCCGGCGTCGCCGGCTCGGCACTTGCGATGGACAAGGATCTCTTCAAGAAGGTGATGCGGGACAGCGGCATTCCGGTCGCGCGCCATCACACGATCCGCCTCGGTGACGAGGTCGAGTGCCCGTACGACTATCCGGTGTTCGTCAAGCCTGCACGGCTCGGTTCGTCCGTCGGCATCTCCAAGGTCCACGACGAGTCGGAGCTCGGGCCGGCGGTCGCGCTCGCTCGCCGGCACGACGAGAAGGTGCTCGTCGAGGAGTTCGTGCGTGGCATGGAGGTCGAGTGCGGCGTGCTCGGCAACCGCGTACCGCCGCCGATCGCGTCGCTGCCCGGTCGCATCGACACGCTCGAGCACGAGTGGTACGACTTCGAGTCCAAGTACGCGTCCGACGGCATGGAGCTCGTGATTCCGCCGGAGCTGCCGCAGGCGACGATCGAGCTCGTCCAGCAGCGGGCCGTCGACGCGTTCGTCGCCGGCGACTGCGAAGGGCTCGCGCGGGTCGACTTCTTCGTGCGGGACGACGGCGAGGTGGTCGTCAACGAGCTCAACACGATGCCGGGCTTCACGGACACGAGCGTCTACGCGAAGCTCTTCGAGGCGTCCGGCATTCCGTACGCCGAGCTGCTCGACCGCTTGATCGACCTGGCGCTCGAGCGCGCCGAGCGGCGCTCGAAGCTCGAGTACTAGCGCCGGGCGCGGATCTCGTTGATGTGCGCCGTATTGCCCGGCGGCAGGCTCGTCAGCCACACGACGAAGTAGCGGGCCGGGGTCCCGTGCAACGCGAAGGTCGTCGTGCCGTTCACGGTCTGCGTCGACGAGTCGTCGGGGAACGGTCCCGAGGCGGACGCCCCTGTCTGGATCTTCGCGGTGAACCCCGGCGTATCGCTCACCACCGTGAGCGACTTCAGAGCAACCGCCGAGCCGGCGTCGAGCACCAGGCCGACGCCGGGCTTCAGGCCGCCGAAGCTCTGGGAGCGGTAGATGTCGGTCGTCCAGTACGTCGAGGGGTTGCCGTCCGTCGCATCCGTGACGGAGTGCGGGCCGGTGTTGTGCTCCGAGCCGTCGCCGCCGTCACTCGTCGGGTCATACGAGCCGACCGCCTGAATCGCAACGACGGACGTCGAGCCGACGTCACCGCCGGTCGCGCCGTGCTTCGAGCCGAAGCCCCCGAGCTCGATGACACCCAAGGCGACCGCCGCGCCTGCGAGCGCGAGCACGACATACACCGGCCAGCGGCGGCGCTTCGCACGCGTACGACGTGGAGCGCTCTGGCGCAGCGCCTGTCGTGGAGCGACGAAGGTGCGGTCGGCGTCGAAGGAGCCGAGCTCGGCGAGGCATGCTCGAAGCTCGGCTGCGAAGTCCCGCATCGACGCGAACCGCCGCGCAGGATCCTTCTCGAGTGCGCGCTCCATCGCCGCTGCGAGCCGCACGGGAACGTCGGGGCGACGCTCGAGGATGTCGGGCACAGGCTCGTTCAGGTGCTTCATTGCGACGGCGACGAAGTTCTCGCCCGGGAACGGCACCTCGCCCGTGAGCAGCTCGTAGAGGACGACGCCGAGTGAGTAGACGTCGGTCGCTGCGGTCACCTGCTTCCCACTGGCCTGCTCGGGCGAGAGGTAGTTGCTCGTGCCGAGCACGGTGCCGGTCTGCGTCACCCCGTGCTCGACGTCGAGCGAGCGGGCGATGCCGAAGTCGGTCACCTTCGCCTCGCCTTCCGCGTTCAGCAGCACGTTCTGCGGCTTCACGTCGCGGTGCACGATCCCGTGTTCGTGGGCGAAGGACAGCGCTTCCGCGATTGCGATCGCGAGGTCGACGGCACGCCGCGCAGGCAGCGGCCCGGTGCGATCGACCAGCTCCTTGAGGTTCTCGCCGTCGATCAGCTCGAAGACGATGAACTGGTGCCCGTCGGCTTCGCCGCGGTCGATCACCGTGACGATGTTCGGATGAGAGAGCTGCGCAACCGCGCGCGCCTCACGCCTGAACCGCTCGACGTACTCGTCGTCGTCGCCGTAGTGCGGATGCAGCACCTTGAGGGCGACGTTCCGCTCGAGCAGGCGGTCGTGCGATTTGTAGACGCTTGACATACCGCCGGTGCCCACGAGCTCGAGCACCTCGTAGCGCTCGGCGATCACCTCACCGATCATGGCGTCGCCCCGTCTTGGGGAAGGCCGCGCGGAGGCAGCGGTCGTCGGAGTGCGGGCCGGCACACGGGATCAACGCGGGAGCCGTCGTGCGGGTTACGCGAGAATCGATTAGGCGAGAACCGCGTCGAGCGCGTCTTCCCAGGCGCCCAGCGCCTCGTCCAGCTCGGAGTCGGTGATCACGAGTGGGCAGAGGACGCGGTTGCAGTTCGAGTACGTGCCGGCTTTCAGCAGCAGCAGGCCGCGCTGGGCGGCTTCCTCGGCCACCCGGGCGGCGAGCTCGGGCGCCGGCTCCTTCGTTACGGGATCCCGCACGTACTCGATCGCGAGCATCGCACCGAGCCCGCGGACGTCGCCGATCTGGGAATGACGCTCCTGCCACGCCAGCATCCTGCCCCGGATCGTCTCCCCGATGCGCTCGGCGCGCTCCACGAGGCCCTCCTCCTCGAACACGTCGAGGACGGCGAGCGCGGCGGCTTGCGCGACCGGGTTGCCGACGAAGGTGCCGCCGACGGCCGAGTCGCCGGGCGCATCCATGATCTCCGCCTTGCCGAGAACGCCCGAGAGCGGCAGGCCGGCGGCGATCGACTTCGCGACCGTCATCAGGTCCGGCTCGACGCCATAGTGCTCGATCGCGAACATGCGGCCGGTGCGGCCGAAGCCGGTCTGCACCTCGTCGACGACGAGCACGATCCCGTGCCGGTCGCAGATCGCGCGAACGCCGCTGACGAACTCCTGTGGTGCGACGATGAATCCGCCCTCGCCCTGTACGGGCTCGAGCACGATCGCGGCGACGGTCTCGGCAGCCACCTGGGTGATGAACGCGCGCTCGAGTGCTGCGAGCGCGTCGGCGCTCGTGATGCCCCGGTACGCGTTCGGGAACGGTACGCGGTACACCTCGGGCGCGAACGGGCCGAGGCCCGCCTTGTACGGGTGCGTCTTCGAGGTGAGCGTGAGCGACAGCAGCGTGCGTCCGTGGAACGCGCCTTCGAAGCCGATCACCGCGGGGCGGCGCGTGTACGAGCGAGCGAACTTGACGGCGTTCTCGACCGCTTCGGTGCCCGCGTTGAAGAACGCCGCCTTCGCCGGGCCGCTGAAGGGTGCCACGGCGAGCAGGCGCTCGGCGAGGGTCACGCAGACCTCGTAGGGGATGATCGTGAAGTCGGTGTGGAGGAAGCGTGCCGCCTGCTCCTGCACGGCCTCGACGACCTTCGGATGCGAGTGACCGACGTTGAGGCAGCCGACGCCGCCCGTGAAGTCGAGGTACGAGTTGCCGTCGACGTCGGTCAGCGTCGATCCGTGTCCCTCGGCGGCGACGATCGGCAGGTAGAGCGACATCGGCTTCGCGATCACGCGCTCCTTCCGCTCGACGATCTCGCGGGAGCGAGGGCCGGGAATCTTGGTCGTCAGGCGGATCGCGCGCGTCGTGGCCATACCGCCCACGATAGCGGGCCGCCTGGCGACGCACCGCCCTCTACAGCTGGGGCGCGG
>DATEXK010000426.1:0-6073 GCA_035257065.1 Gaiellaceae bacterium
GAGGTGTCGACCGTGCCCCCGCTGATCCAGTCAGGCGCAGGCGCGGGCGCCAGCGCGAGGCAGCGCTCCTTGATCAGGCCGAGCGCCGCGTCCCGGCCGAGCCCGCGCGCCTCGGCGAGGAATGCGGCCGAGAGGAGGAGCCGGTGACCGAGCACCGGCAGGAAGAGTGCGTCGATGTCCTCCGGCAGGACGTGGCGTCTGCGGTGGAGGAGCGCCCAGGCACGCGCGGTGCGCTCGAGGGCAAGACTGCCGCGCACCGAGGCGCCGAGCACGACACCCTCGACTGCACGCGTCGCGCGGACGAGGTCGACCGTCCAGTGCAGGATCAGCTCGTCGACGTAGATGTCCTCGACCTCAGCTTGCAGCGCGCGCACGTCGTCGGCGGAGACGAGGGCCTCGAGCGCGGCGAGCGGGTGACCGTGCCGCTGCGCCAGCACGATGTCGATCTCGGACGGCTCGTCCGGGTAGCCGAGCGCGGCGCGCAGTGCGAAGCGATCGAGCTGCGCCTCCGGAAGCGGGAACGTCCCCTCCTGCTCGATCGGGTTCTCCGTCGCGATCACGAGAAACGGTGACGGCAGTTGCCGCGTCACGCCGTCGATCGTCACCTGCTGCTCGGCCATCGCCTCGAGCAGCGCCGACTGCGTCTTCGGCATCGCGCGGTTGATCTCGTCGACGAGCACGATGTTCGCGAAGATCGGGCCGGGCCGGAAGACAAACTCCCGCGAGCTCTGGTCGTAGATCGAGAGCCCCGTCACGTCGGTCGGCTGGAGGTCGGGCGTGCACTGGATCCGGGCGAAGGTCGCACCCGCGATCGTCTGGGCGATCGAGCGCGCCAGGATCGTCTTCGCGGTGCCGGGGACGTCCTCGAGCAGCACGTGCCCCTCGGCCGCCAGCGCCGCCAGCACGAGCGAGATCTCCTCGTGCTTGCCGAGCACGACCCGCTCCACGTTGGCGAGCAGGCGATCGGAGGTGGTTGCCGTGCCGTTGCCGGACATAGCGAAGAACCGTACCGCCTGCGGATCGCCGAGCTAGGCACCTCATGCTCGAAGCCCGTCCTGCCGATGCAGCCGGAGATGCTCCTGCGGCTTTCGCTCGTCCTCGCGCCTGCGCTCGCTCTCGCGGCGATCGATCTCGCAGTGAAGGCGGCGTTTCCGACGAGCCGGTGGGACTTTCACCAGCGATCGCACGCGTGGTCGGTGCTCACCATCTCTCTGCTCGTCGTCGTGGTCGTCCTGGCCGTGCTGCCGTCTCGGCTCGTCGCGGTGGCTGCGGGCGTCGTCGCGGGCGGTGTGCTCGGCAACGTGATCTCGGCGCATCGGAACGGGGGCCGTGTCCCGAATCCGATTGTGGTCGGTGCGATCGCG
Organism: Gaiellaceae bacterium; assembly: GCA_035257065.1. Lineage (GTDB taxonomy): Bacteria > Actinomycetota > Thermoleophilia > Gaiellales > Gaiellaceae > Palsa-739. Next base: position 1,365 of record DATEXK010000426.1, read on the forward strand.
TTGAATCTCGCAGACGTTTTCGTCCTGCTCGGCGTTCCGGTGCTCGTGTTCGCGCTCGCGCGCGTCTCGATCAACCACCGCGAGCGGATCGACCGCCTGATCCCGCCGCGGCGCTGGGAGCTCGCGCTGCGGCGGCGGCTCGGTCTTTAGCCTTATCAACGGCGCCCCGGCTGCCGATAGAAGCATCGATGACTGCGGAACCTGAAGTCTGGGGGGCGACCCACAGCGGCTATGTCCTCGTGCCGCCCGGCGACCGCCGCCTGTTCGATCCGACCCGCTACATGCTCCACCACGACGACTGCATTCTTCTCGTGAGCACGAGCGGTGTTCTCCTGCTCGAAGGGCTCCCGAGATGGTGTGGGGCAAAGCGCGATCTGATCGACTGGACGGTGCAGGAGACAGGTTCGGCGCCGGCGCTCTGCTCGACGTGCATGCCTGCCTGAAGACGCTGGGCGAGCGCCGTCGCGCTCGAGTTCCGGTGTCGTCGATTGTTGTCTGGACGCTTCGCTTGCGCTAGATCTGCTTCATCATGATCATCTGCAGCGTTCCGAAGATCCCGTATCAGAGGATGCGCGGATTCGGCACGCGGGTTGACCGCGCCCTTTTCCGGCTCAATCCCGTACGCCGCAGCGGCGGTCGGAGCCATGCGTCAGCGGTGAAGTCGCTCATCGTTCTTCAGCCGCTCGGCGGTTGGTTCCTTTCCCATTCGTCGATCGCCGATCGGCGGTGCCCGGGCATTAGGCGATTACGCGCGTCGGATCGACGAGACGATTGACGTGACGGCGGCGCGATCTTCGTCCCTCGCGCTCTTGCCGAGCCACACGATCGCCCAGTAGACCGAGCCCTTCGCGCGGAACCGCAGCTCCCACGTCTGCCCGTTCGCGTGCCGTGTGCTGCGGCCGAGGTTCGCGAGCGAGAGAGGGAACCGCACGGCCGGCGCGGCGATCGGGGGTTGCAGCTTCGGCTCGTGCTCCAGCTCGAACACGACGCCGCTCGCTGGGAACGTCGCAGAGCGCACGGTGGGGCTGTTCAGCGACAACTGGTAGTCGGCGACGAGGACGCCACGAGGGAAGACGAGGTGCGCGAAACGGTAGCTGAAGCGCAGCGCCCCGACGCTCGCCGACCTCGCCGCAGCGGCGGCGTATCCGGAAGCCGTGAGTGCGGGCGCCGCCGCGATGCTGCACACGACTGCGGCGACGACCGATACAGAACTGAGGCGCTTCACCACGCTCCAGTTCATACACGACTCGGTCTGCCAAGGAAGCGGCTGCATCTGACGCTGACGTCGTGCCGGGTCTAGACGCAGGGGCGACCCGGCAGCAACTTCAGCGTGCGGCGCAACCGCCGCCCTGGCGAGACAGCCTTGGCGTCTCCCGTGTAGCCCGCGCGCGGCAATCGGGGAATGCGCTGATCTTGCGCTCGATCACAGTGGCTCGAACCGCGCCTGGAAGAAGCGCAGGTAGCGTGGCTCGTAGATCAGCTTGAGGCCGCGCGCGTTGTCCCTCGCCGCGTACACCGTCTCGACCGACTCGGCGACGACGTCCATGTGCGCCTGCGTGTAGACCCGGCGCGGGATCGTGAGGCGCGTCAGCTCGAGCTTTGGGTACTGGTGGTCGCCCGTCTTCGGGTCGCGCCCGGCGGAGACGATGCCGCGCTCCATCGAGCGGATCCCGGAGTCGAGGTAGAGCTCGGCCGCGAGTGTCTGCGCCGGAAAGACGTCTTGCGACAGCTGTGGGTAAAAGCGCCGCGCGTCGAGGAAGATCGCGTGCCCGCCGACCGGTCGCACGAACGGAACGTGTGCGGCCTCGAGCAGCACGCCGAGGTAGTACACCTGCCCGATTCGCGAGCGCACGTGGTCGTCCTGGACGGACTCCTCGATGCCGACCGCGATCGCCTCCATGTCGCGCCCGGCGAGGCCGCCGTAGGTGTGCAGGCCCTCGAAGACGATGACGAGGTTGCGCGCCTCCTCGAACAAGTCCGGGTCGTTGAGCGCGAGCCAGCCGCCGATGTTGACGAGCGAATCCTTCTTCGCGCTCATCCAGGCGCCGTCGGTGTACGAGCAGAACTCGAGCAGGATCTCCGCCACTGACTTGTCCGCGTAGCCGTCCTCGCGCTCCTGGATGAACCACGCGTTCTCGGCCATCCGCGTCGAGTCGAGGAAGAGCCGGATCCCATGCTTGTCGCAGAACGCGCGCAGCGCCTTCACGTTCGCCATCGAGACCGGCTGGCCGCCGGCCATGTTGACGGTGCCCGCGAGCGAGACGTACGCGATCTGCTCCGCTCCGTGCTCGGCGACGAGCGCCTCGAGCTTGCCGAGGTCGACGTCGCCCTTGAACGGGCAAAGGCTCTCGGGGTCGTGGGCCTCGTCGCGGATGACGTCGACGAAGATGCCGCCGGCGCGCTCCTGGTGGAGCCGCGTCGTCGTGAAGTACATGTTCCCCGGGACGAACTGGCCGGGCTTGATCGCGATCTGGCTGATCAGGTGCTCGGCGGCGCGGCCCTGGTGCGTCGGGACGACATGCGCGTAGCCGTAATAGCGCTGGATCGCCGCCTCGAGGTGGTAGAAGTTGCGGCTGCCGGCGTACGCCTCGTCGCCGAGCATCATGCCGGCCCACTGGCGGTCGCTCATGGCGTTCGTGCCGGAGTCGGTGAGGAGATCGATGTAGACCTCGTCCGAGCGCAGCAAGAAGGTGTTGTAGCCGGCCTCTATGAGCGCGCGCTCTCGTTCCTCGCGCGTGGACATCCACAGCGGCTCGACCATCTTGATCTTCCAGGGCTCGGCCCAGGAGCGGCGGCCGAGCTGCTGGCCGGTGGTAACGGGAACGTGCTCGCTCATCGCGCTCGCACCTCGTGTCTCCGCGTCGATGATGTCGCGCTCGTCGTGGACGCTTCGCGACGGCGGTCCCGATCTGACGGTCAGGCGGTCATGAGCGTAGCGTCGCTGTTGGCACCTCGGCGTTGGCCTCTGACGGCCGGCCACGTGCCGAGCGCCCGTAGCTACGGCGCGAGCATCAGCACGCGCCTTCGGTCGCTCGCCCGGTCGCCGTTCGACGTGGCTTGTGCCGCCCAGGAGAGCCAGTACGAGCCGGGACGCCGGATGAGCAGGTTGCGGATCGGAGTCGGGAGAAGCAGCGACGGGTGGTTCAGGCCGGGGTGCAGTGTCCTGCGCCATGCGGCAAGCCGGTGTCCGCGAGCGTCGAGGAGCAGGACCGTCGCCGTCCCCGAGCCGGTCACCGCCACCGACGCGACGATCGTGCCGCTCCGGGTCGGCCGAAAGGTCGCCGGCGCGAGGGCGCGAAGCTTGAACGGCGCTCCGTAGGCGCCGGGTCCCGCCGAGACGGTGAGGTCGATCGCCGAGCCGACCGGCAAGACCTCGATGTCGGCGGGCGCAAGAACCGTGTCCACCGGCGTGGCGGACTGCACGTGCGTGACTGTCCCGGTCGCGAAGCCGGACGCGGCGAGCGCCTGCGTCGCGTCTGCGACGCCGCGTCCCACGAGCGGTGGCAGCGCGCGCAGCGAAACGCTCGGGGCGCTGTAGTTCCCGGCGAGATCGGTCTCGCTGAACACGAAGGTGCGCGGGTCGCCGGCTGCAATCGGGCCGAGCTTCGTCTCGTACTGCGTCGTGTCGAAGTTCGCGGCCCACGTACCGTCGACGGAGAGCTGCACCTGCGCGATCGGACCGGTCGGGTCGATGCCCGGCGCCCAGCGGAGCGTCAGCCCGTCCGCGGCGACGACACCGTTCACGTCGCGCGGCGGCGGCGGCGGGAAGCGGTCGTTGAGCAGCGTGAACTCGGAAAGGTGCGTCGTCAGGATGTGGATCCCGCCCGGGCCGGTGAAGTAGCCGTCGCTCCAGCCGGGCGGCAAGCTTCCCGGTGTCGGCACGACAGGGATCGGCCGCCAGGCGCCGTTGTCGAACGTCGCCGGCACGGCGGTCGGGTTCGAAAGGACGATCTCGAGCGGCGACGAGAACGAGTGAAGTTGCACGCCGGTCAGCGACCAGTAGCAGCTGACGTCGTACACGAGCGCGCCGGTTGCGAAGCCGCCGCTGACCACGGCGGACGGATTCGGGTCGATCCGCAGGATGAGGTGGTCGGTCGAGCTCGAGTATGCGCCGTGCGTCGTGACGGTCGCGCCGCCGTCGGTCGAGGCGAGCGTCGTCGACACGCCGGGAGGCGCGTTCATCTCGACGTACGGCCAGTCCGCCGGCGGCGGGCCGCTCACGATCGTGAAGTGGGTCTCGAAGGGGGACGTCTTACCGCCGAGATCGACGAGCGTGCCGGCGAGCGTGTACGGGCCGTCGGCGAGCGGGCCGGTGGCGAACGTCGCGAGCGCGCCGGAGATCGACGGCGCACCGGTTGTATCGCCGTCGAGCGTCGCGCCGGTGATCGCGGAGAGCGCCTCGCTCGCGGTGATCGCAATCGAGCTCGCGCTCCCGAGCGTCGAGCCGTCGGCCGGGGTTGCGGAGACGAACGACGGCGGCGTGTTGTCGATGCGTCGGGAGGCGACGACGCTCGGCGCCGAGACGTTGCCGACGCCGTCGCGCGCGACCGCCCGGACGTCGTACAGGCCCTCGGACACGGTGCTCGTGTCGAGACCCGTGGTGTACGGCCGCGTCGTGTCGGTCGCGACGGTCGCCCATGTGCCACCCCCGGCCGGACTGATCTGGAAGTCGACGCGCGTCGTATCCGCGTCAGGCGAAGTCGCCGCGA
>DATEXK010000427.1:0-11413 GCA_035257065.1 Gaiellaceae bacterium
GCGTGCCCCGGGAGAATTCCTCGAGCCGGACGTCGGCGCCGCGCTCGCGGACGACCGCCGCAACACGCTCCACAGGCTCGGGCCAGTCGGACACGCAGGCGAGCGTATCCGCAACCGGGATGCAGCCTCATCCGTTGTCAAGACAGGAGACGACAAAAGGAGATTTCATGGACGACAAGGTCAAGCGGGCCCAAACGGAGTCGCTGTTTCGGGACGTCAACGAGCGCATCGCCGAGAGCGCGCAGCGCTTCGACGCCGACAACACCGCCTTCATCTGCGAATGTTCTGACCCGAACTGCACCGAACGTCTCCACGCGACCCTCGACGAATACGAGGACGTGCGCGCCGACGGAGCCACGTTCATGACAACACCCGGTCACGTCGACCAGGACATCGAGCGCGTCGTCGCCGACCGCGGCCGATTCCAGGTGATCGAGAAGATCCAGCGCACCGTGCGCGCCACGGTCAAGCGGCTCAATCCACGGACTGCATAGACGTTCGGGATGTCCCCGGCAGGCACGTCTGGCGACAGGCACCAGACGTGGCCATTTGAGACGAGTGACCGCCGTGACACCGAGCGGCCTCGAGCATCGTCCTCTCTAGAGGACTGGGCCGAGCTCGAGCACGCGCGCGTCGTCGAAGCCCTCGGCGCGGATCCGCTCGACGAGATCGTCCGGCGGCCGTGTGTCGACCGACAGCACCATCAGCGCCTTGCCGCCGCGGCGTGAGCGCGAGACGGTCATGTTCGCGATGTTCACGCCTGCCTCGCCGAACACCGTGCCGACCCTGCCGATCACGCCGGGCACGTCGTCGTAGCGGAAGAGGACGAGCAACGGCGAGAGCTCGATCTCGAGATCGAAGCCGAGTGCAGAGACGAGCCACTGGCGGTCGTCGCTGCCGATCGTCGTGCCCGCGACGCGGATGCTCTCGTCGCCGGTGCGGATCTCGACGCGCAGAAGGTTCGTGTAGTCACGTGCCGACTGCGAACGTTCCTCGCGCACCTCGATACCGCGCTCGCGCGCGATCGACGGCGCGTTGACGTAGTTCACCGGACGGTCGGCGCGCCCCTGGAAGGCGCCGTTCAGCGCCGACACCGTCAGGAGCCGCGTGTCGTAGTCGGCGAGTCCGCCGTAGGTGGTGAGCACGATCTCGTCGGCCTTGCCTGCCGCGAGCTCCATGGCCAGGCGTCCGAGCTTCGCCGCGAGCGGGATGTACGGGCCGAGTGCCTCGAAATCCTCCGCGCCGATCACGGGGATGTTCACCGCATTCGTCACGACCCCGCCTTCCAGCGCCGCCACCACCTGCTCGGCGACGATCACGCCCGCGCGGTCCTGCGCCTCGTCGGTGGACGCCGCGAGATGCGGCGTCACGACGACGTTGTCGAACTCGAGCAACGGGCCCGAGTACGGCTCCGAGGAGAACACGTCGAGCGCGGCGCCGGCGACCTTGCCGGACTGGAGCGCGGCGATCAGCGCCTCTTCGTCGACGAGGCCGCCGCGGGCGGCGTTCACGAGACGAACGCCGTCGCGCATCGCTGCGAACGCTCCTGCGTCGATCGAACGGCGGGTCTCCAGTGTGAGCGGCGAGTGCAGCGTGAGGAACTCGGCCGCGCTGTAGACCTCCTCTATCGTCTCTGCCCGCTCGACGCCCAGCTCGCGAAACCGCTCGACCGAGACGAACGGGTCGAATGCGACGACACGCATGCCGAGCCCGAGCGCGCGGCGCGCAACCTGCTGCCCGATCCGCCCGAAGCCGAGCACGCCGAGCGTCTTGCCGGCGAGCTCGATGCCTCCGTACTGCTTGCGCTCCCAGCGACCCTGCTTGAGCGCCGCATGCGCCTGCGGGATGTTGCGTGCAAGCGCGACGAGCAGGCCGATCGTGTGCTCGGCCGCGGAGACCACCGTCGACTCCGGCGCGTTCGCGACGACGATGCCGCGCCGCGTCGCCGCCTCGACGTCGACGTTGTCGACCCCGACCCCCGCGCGGCCGATCACCTTCAGCTTCGAGGCGCGGTCGATCAGCTCGGCCGTCACCTTGGTGGCCGAGCGCACGACGATCGCGTCGTAGCGGTCGATGATCTCCGCGAGATCCGACTCCGCGTCGACGTCGACGTCGAACCGCGAGCGCAGCAGCTCGACGCCTGCGTCGGCGATCGACTCTCGTACGAGAACTCTCGCGGTCAAAGCACGGGCGCGTGCTCGTACGCCTCGAGCGCCGCGGTCACTCCGACGCCGCGCTCGATCTCCGCGCCGAGGTCGGCAAGCAGGAGCTCGACGGCGGCGAGCTGCGTCGTGATGTCGAACAGGTCGAACCAGCCGATGTGCCCGAGCCGGAAGATCTTTCCCTTCAAACTGCCCTGCCCGTTCGCGATCGTCATCCCGAAGCGCTCCCGCAGCCCCTTGACGACGTCGTCGGAGCTGATGCCCTCGGGCACGCGCACGGCGGTGACGACGGCGCTGCGATCCTCGTCGGGCGAGAAGAGCTCGAGCCCCATCGCCTTCGCGCCGGCGCGACAGGCCCGGCCGAGGCGGATGTGGCGGTCGAGCGCGGCTTCGAGGCCTTCCTCGAGGAGCAGCCCGAGCGCGACGTCGAGCGCGGCGACGAGCGGGACCGACGGCGTGAACGCGGCGTCGAGCTTCGCCTGCGCCTTGCGCGTCCGCTCCCAGTCGAAGTAGAAGCGCGGCGACGATCCGGTCGCGGCGAGGGCCGCCTCCGAGACGGCGCAGAGCCCGAGCCCGGGCGGTGTCATGAGCGCCTTCTGCGACCCGGAGACGACGACGTCGAGGCCCCAGGCGTCGGTCTCGCAGCGCACCGCGCCGAGGCTCGAGACGGCGTCGACGACCACGAGCGATCCCGCCTCCTTGGCGGCAGCAGCGAGCGCCTGGATGTCGCTGACGACTCCGGTCGACGTCTCGGAATGGACGATCCAGACCGCCTTCGCCTCGCGCTCGCGCAGCCGCGCGCGCACATCCTCCGGATCGGGCGTCTCGCCCCACTCGTAGCGCAGGTGGTCGACCTCGGCGCCGTAGCCGCCGACCATGTCGGCCCAGCGCTCGCCGAAGTTCCCGGCCGACACGACGAGGTGCGGCTCGCCCGGCGAGACGAGGTTCGCCACGGCCGACTCGAACGCCCCCGTGCCCGACGTCGTGAAGAGCAGCACGTCGTGCTCCGTGCGACAGACCTCGCGAAGCCGGGTCAGGCAGCTCTCGTAGATCGGCCTGAAGTCGGGGCTGCGGTGATGGACGATCGGCTCGGCAAGCGCGGCGAGCACCTGCGGTGGCACCGGAGTGGGCCCCGGGGTGAACAGATATTTCTTGCCTGCCATCTGCCCCGAGACTAGCGACGCCCGCTTGCGACTCGCGGAGAGGTACGGAGCCGGAACCGCGCCCTTCCCCGATTCGTTGACGGCGCACGGCCGGGGAGTCGCCGGGCATGGAGTCGTCGCGTCCGAAAGGAACCGCTAAGTCCAGCACGCCGCCGGCAGATGCCGTCGATCCCCAGGAGTCGATCCAACGGCTCTTCCGCGATCTCCGCGCCCGCCCCCAGGGATTGACGGGGCGGGATGCCGCGCGCCGGCTCGTCGCGTACGGGCCGAACGAGCTCAGCCGCCGCCGGCGCCGCCGCTGGCCGCGCCAGGTCGCCGATCAGCTCCTGCATCCGCTGGCGCTTCTGCTCTGGGTCGCCGCCGGGCTCGCGGTCGCCGCCTCGACGCCGACGTTGGGCGCGGCGATCGTCGTCGTGATCCTGTTGAACGCGGCCTTCGCCTTCGTGCAGGAGCGGCAGGCCGAGCGCGCAGTGGAGGCGTTGCGGGCCTACCTCCCCCAGCAGGCGACGGTCACCCGCGACGGACGCCGAACGCAGGTGGACGCCGCCACGGTCGTTCCGGGCGACATCCTGCTGCTCGAAGAAGGCGACCGGGTGTCGGCCGACGGACGCTTGCTCGAAGGTGCGCTCGACGTCGATCTGTCGACGCTGACCGGGGAGTCGCAGCCGGTCCTGCGCGCCGCCGCTGAGAACGGCCGCGCGTCGTCGCTCCTCGACGCCCGCGACATCGTGTTCGGCGGGACGACCTGCGTCGGAGGCAGCGGCGCCGCGCTCGTCTTCGCCACGGGCATGCAGACCGAGATCGGCCGGATCGCCGCGCTCACCGAGCAGGTCGAGACCGAGCCGAGCCCGCTCGAGCGGCAGGTGCGGCGAGTTGCGTGGCTGATCGCGCTCGTCGCTGTCGTCGCCGGACTTGCGTTCCTCCCGATCGCCTGGCTCGTAGCCGGACTGCCGCTCCGCGACGCATTCACGTTTGCGATCGGGCTCATCGTCGCGAACGTTCCCGAAGGACTGCTGCCGACGATCACGCTCGCATTGGCAGTGGGCGTCGCGCGGCTCGCGCGTCGCGGCGCGCTCGTCAAGCGCCTGAGCGCGGTGGAGACGCTCGGCTCGACCACCGTCATCTGCACGGACAAGACCGGCACGCTGACCGAGAACCGCATGCGCGCGGTGAGGGTGTGGACGCCCGCAGGCGAGCTCGACCTCGAGGCGACCCCGCAGCCCGGCTCCGTCTTGCCGGACAACCCGGTGCTCACGCTCCTGGGGCGTGCGACTGCGTCGTGCAGCACGGCGGAGCTCGACTCCGCCTCGACCGGCAAGTCCCGCGGAGAGGCGACGGAGGTCGGGTTGCTCGAGGTCTCGCGGGCACTCGGAACCGACGTCGCCGTCAGGCGGCGCGAGAGCCGCCGGCGGAAGCTGTTCCGCTTCGACCCGACCCTGCGGCTGATGTCGACGGTCGACGAGCGCGAGGACGGTTCGCTGACCGTGCACGCCAAGGGAGCCCCCGAGGAAGTGCTCACCCGCTGCACGCAGATCGCCGGACTCGAGGACAAGCGTGACCTGCTCGACTCGGACCGCGGCGCGGTGCTGGACGTTCTGACCCGCTACGCGTCGCAGGGCTACCGCGTCCTCGCCGTCGCCCGCCGGCGGCTGCCCGAAGGCGCCGCAATGCCGGCGCGTCGCGAAGAGTCAGAGCACGACCTGTGCCTCCTCGGCCTCGTCGCGCTCTTCGACCCGCCGCGCCCCGAAGTCGCCGCGGCCGTGGCGTCGTGCCATCGGGCCGGCATTCGCATCCACGTCGTCACCGGCGACTACGGACTGACGGCCGCCGAGATCGCCTCCCGCGTCGGCATCGCGCGCGATGCGTCCGAGGTGATCACCGGAGACGAGCTCGAGGAGCTGACCGAGCGCGAGCTCGACGCGTTGCTGCGCCAGGATCGCGAGCTGATCTTCGCGCGCGCGACGCCGGAGGCGAAGCTGCGCATCGCCGACGCGCTCCGCGATCAGGGCGAGGTCGTCGCCATGACGGGAGACGGCGTGAACGACGCACCCGCGCTGCATCGCGCCGACATCGGCGTCGCGATGGGACGGTCGGGAACCGACGTCGCGCGCGAAGCGGCGACGATGGTGCTCACCGACGACAACTTCGCAACGATCGTCCTCGCGGTCGAGGCCGGGCGTCAGGTCTTCGACAACGTCCGCAAGTTCATCCTCTACATCTTCGCGCACCTGACGCCGGAGCTCGTTCCGTTCCTCGTCTTCGCTCTCTCCGGTGGACGCGTGCCGCTGCCACTCACGGTGCTCCAGATCCTCGCGATCGACCTCGGCACGGAGATCCTCCCCGCGCTTGCGCTCGGCCGCGAGGCCGCCGAGCCCGGCGTCATGGAGCGTGCGCCGAGGCCGCGCTCCGAAGGCGTGATCACCCGGGCGTTGATCGTTCGCGCGTGGCTCTTCCTTGGGCTGGTCGAGGCCGCACTCGTGATGACGGGCTATCTCGTGGTGCTGATCCGGGCGGGCTGGACCCCGGGTGCGGACGTGTCGGCCGGAACGCCACTGCATCACGCGTACCTCGCGGCCACGACGATGACCTTCGCCGGCATCGTCGCGTGCCAGGTGGGGACGGCGTTCGCCGCGCGCACGGAACAGGCATCGCTCCGGTCGATCGGCATCTTCAGCAACCGCCTGTTGATCTGGGGGATCGCGTCCGAGATCCTGTTCGCAGCGGTGCTCGTCTACGCACCACCTCTGCAGCACCTCTTCGGCACGGCGACACTCGGCCTGAGCGAGCTCGGCATGCTCACGTGCTTCCCGTTCGTCGTCTGGGGTGCGGACGAGCTGCGCCGAGGCAGGCGGCGGCGCGTGCACGGGTCGGGCGGCTGAGGACGCGACGGTGGAGCTCTCTCTCGGTCTCGTCCTCGCGCTCGTCTCGGCAATCGCCGTCAACTGGGCGTATACGCGAGAGCACGACGCAGCGGCTGCGATGCCGGCCTTCTCGTTGCGACAACCGCTGCGCTTCGTCTCCATGCTCGTCGGCAACCGAGCCTGGCTCGTCGGCTTCGCGACGGAGACGGTCGGCTGGCTCGTCTACGTCGCCGCGCTCCGACTCGCACCGATCTCGCTCGTGCAGGCGGTGTGCGCGTCGGGCATCGCCGTCCTCGCCTTCGGGACTGCGCACGGTCATCCGCGCCGGCTCCATCGCTACGAGCAGATCGCGGTCGCAGTCGCGTTCGCGGGGCTCGTGCTCCTCGCGTTCTCGCTCGTCGAAACCCGGCAATCCGACCACCCCCCGAGCGGCGCCGCCGTGTCGATCTGGCTCGCCGGCTCCGCGGGCGCGGCGCTGATCCTCGCCGCGTCACGCGTGGGGCTCGCACGCGGGCCGGCGCTCGGGCTCGCGGCCGGGCTCCTCTTCGCGGGCGGAGACATCTCGGCGAAGCTTGTCGTCTACGGCGGGATCTGGTTCGTCGCGGTGACCAGCTTGATCGTCTGTTACGCCCTCGGCACGAGCGTTCTGCAAGCAGGCTTTCAGCACAGCGACGCTCTCACCTCGGCGGGCCTGGCGACTCTCGCGACGAACGCCGTCCCGATCGCGGCCGGCTTCGTGGTCTTCGACGAGCAGCTACCGCACGGCTCGAGGGGCGCGCTGCAGCTCGCCGCCTTCGCATCGCTCGTCGTCAGTGCGGCGTTCCTGACCCGCTCCGCGCGTCGCGCGGACGCACGCTCACACCCGGTGAGCGGATGAGCAGCGGCGCTCAGAGTGCGGAGCCCGTCGTTCGCGCGGACGGGCTCACGAAGTTCTACGGCGCGTCCCGCGGGATCGTCGAGGCGAGCTTCGAGCTCACGGCCGGCGAGGTCTTCGGCTTCCTCGGGCCGAACGGCGCCGGGAAATCGACGACGATCAGGTTGATGCTCGACCTGATCCGGCCGACGAGCGGGCGGATCGACCTCTTCGGGCTCGATCCCCGAAAGCGGGGAATCGAGCTGAGGCGGCGCATCGGCTACGTCCCGGGCGACCTCCGGCTCTACGAGCGGCTGACCGCGCGAGAGCTGCTGCGGTACTTCTCCAACCTGCGCGGCATGCGCGGGCTCGGCGCAGCCGTCCAGCTCGCCGAGCGGCTCGAGCTCGAGCTCGACAGGCCGATCCACGCTCTCTCCAAGGGCAACCGCCAGAAGGTCGGTCTCGTGCAGGCCCTCATGCACGGGCCAGAGCTGCTCGTCCTCGACGAGCCGACGTCGGGGCTCGACCCGCTCGTGCAGCAGACCTTCAACGATCTGCTTCGCGAGGCGACGGGCACCGGGAGCACCGTGTTCCTCTCATCGCACATGCTCGGCGAGGTGCAGCGTGTCGCCGATCGCGTCGCAGTCGTGCGCGAGGGACGGATCGAGCTCGTCGAGGAGGTCGAGACGCTCAGGAGGCGTGCGTTCACCCGCGTTGACGTGACCTTCGCCGAGACGCCGTCACCCGACGCGTTCGCCGGCGTGCCCGACGTGCGCGAGCTCGAACGACATGCGCAGTCGGTCATCTTCGCGCTCGAGGGATCGCCCGACCCACTCGTCAAGGCGCTCGCGCGTCACCACGTCGTTGCTCTCGACATCCACGAGGCGGATCTCGAGGACATCTTCCTGTCCCTCTACAGCAAGCCGCCTAACGATGTTGCGTAACGTCTTCCTCAAGTCGCTTCGCGACCTTCGCCGCGGCTTCGTCTGGTGGAGCATCGGGCTCGCGGGGATGTCGGCGATGATGGTGTCCGTCTATCCGACGGTGCGCGGCAACGCCGCGTTGGACAAGCTCGTCAAGAGCTATCCCGACGCACTCAAGGGATTCATCGGCTTCGGCGGCGAGCTCGACTACACGTCGGCCGCGGGCTACCTCGGCATAGAGCTCTTTTCGCTCGTCGTGCCGCTGCTGCTGCTCGTCGCCGCGATCGGCGCCGGCGCAAACGCCGTCGCCGGCGAGGAGGACCGGGGAACGCTCGACCTGCTGTTCTCGCTCCCCGTATCGCGTGCGCGCGTCGCACTCGAGAAGTTCGGCGCACTGGCCGCCGAGTCGGTTGCGCTCGGTCTCGTCGTCTGGGTCAGCCTCTGGATCGGAGCCGTGGCGGTCGGCATGGACATCTCGGCGGCGAAGCTTGCCGCCGCCGTCGTCGACGCGGTCGCGCTGGCGGTGGCCTACGGCTCGATCGCGCTTCTGGCGGGCTGCGCGACCGGGCGACGCGGCCTCGCGATCGGCGTCGCGTCCGCGGCGGCGGTTGCCGCGTATCTCGTCAACTCGCTCGCCCCGCTCGTCGACGCGCTCTCCCCGGTGCAGAAGCTCTCGCCGTTCTACTACTACGCGGCACACAGCCCGCTCCGCGAGGGGCTCGACCCGCTGCACATGCTCTTCCTCGTCGGGGTCGCGGCGCTCGCGCTCGCGGGATCGGTCGCCGCATTCCGTCGCCGCGACCTCGCCTGATCGCCGGTCAGCTGCTCCGCCTAGCGGTGCGAGCCGAACACGATCACCTGCTGGAACGTCGGGCGGTTCGTCCAGCGCATCGTGTCGGAGAGGAAGCCTGCGAAATGGATCCGCTCGGCCGTCGCGTCGGAGCGCCAGGTGGACGGATCGGAGCCCTGGACGGCGGCGAGCGCGTCTCCGGCCTGGTCGAGGGACTGCCAGAGCACATCCGCACACGAAGCGGGGGTGCCGGTGCCGCACGTGAGCGCACTCTGCGTGCTTTGCGCGCTCGTGCTCGAGCCGAGCGCCGCGCGCACCGCCTCGTCGACGTATGAGTACCAGCCCGAGCCATATGAGCTGCCGCCCGAGTTCGCGTCGTTGCTGATCGGCGCGAGCGTCTTCAGGTCGTTGGTGAGCGGGCCGAGCTGCGTCTGGAGCACGCCGACTGCGAGCTTCGGCCACCACGCGTCCATGATCGCGGCGCCTGCCTCGTCGATCTTCCCGTCGAGGTTCGAATCGAGCCGGCTGCCGTCCCACTCACCGAGCAGGCTGAGCAGTTGCTGGTCGCGTGCGTTCGGTGCGGTGGCGTGCGACATCGCGTCGGCCAGCGTTCCGATGAGCGTCCAGCGCAGATCCTTCGTCGCGGCGGCGTTCATCGCGGCGACGACGCTCGCCGGCGTGTGCACCTTCTTCGCCGCGACGCCCGCGTTCAGCAACGCGACGCGCTGGACGGCGCCATACGACCAGTTGTCGTCCGCGGCGGCGAACCCCGCTGCGGGCTTGTTGTTCCAGTTGACGATCGCGCCGCTCGGCGGGTCGACGACGTGCGCGTGCGACATCGGCGCGAGCCAGCCGCGCCATTCGTGGGACCCGTCGCCGTTGGTCGGCAGGCCGGGATTGACGTCCGCCGCTCGCAACGGCAGGCGGCCGCTCGAGTACATCGCGATGTGCTTCGAGTCGGCGTAGAACCAGTTGAACGTCAGCTCGAAGCCGGCCATCGTGTCGAAGAACTGCTGCGGCGAGTGCACGGCTCCCGTCGACATCTTCTGGAAGGGAATCGCACCGAGTAGCTCGCGTCCGCGCGTCGATCGCGCGAGCGAGAGCGCGACCTTCGCACCGTTGCTCGTCGCATAGCCGACGACCGGCCCGTGCACGGTCGTGCGGTAGGTGAGCTCCGTGTCCGCCGCGCCGGCCTGGCCCTTGAGCACGCCGGCGTCGAACGTTCCCATCGCGGTGCACACGCCCTTGTAGAGGTAGTGCACGCTGTCGCCGCCGCACAGCGTTTCCGCGAACTGATCGGTGACGTCGGAGCTCGCCGACGTCGCGCTCCAGGCGTAGTCGGGCCCTCGCCCGATCTGCAGATAGAAGCCGAGGCCGGGGAACGAAACGCCGCGTGCGTCGAGCCCGCCGCCGTGCAGGTCCTCCTCCATGAGGATCTCGGGCGAGAAGTAGCCCACCTGCGGGCCCGCGACGAAGATCGGATGGCCGTTCGCGGATCGCTTGGCGCCGATCAGCAACGCGTTCGACATGATCCTGCGCGGCGCGAACGGCACGTTGCTCGCGACGACGGGGACGTAGCTGCCGGCGTCGATCTTCACATTCCCGGCGCCGACGCCCGCGGGGCCGTTTCCGTACGGGAACGCTGTCGCAACCGTGACGGGCGTCTCCTTGTTCTGGGCCTCGCGCAGGTTGTTCCAGACGTCCAGGCCCTTCGCATCGCCGAGCCGCTGCTGCAGAGCCGAGAGGAGCTGGGCGCTGCGGGCCTCGCTGCCTCCGCCCGCCCCGAACACCGCGCCGATCAGCGTCCCGATCGCGGTGATGTCGTTGCGATCGAACGGTGTGACGAAACCGCCGGCGGCTTTGAAGTACCCGTTGATCCCGAGCAGGTACGCATCGACGTCCTTCAGCAGCTGCCGCCCCGCGGCCGTCTTCGCCGCGAGTTGCGCCTGTTGGGCGAGGACAGCCTCGGTGGCGGCGCTCGGCACGAACGTGCGCGCAGAGAGCGCGACGGAGAACGCGTCGTAGCCGGGGACATCGAGCGCCGCGATGCGTGCCGGGCCGCGCAGGAGCTGCAGATCGAGGCCACGGTCCTCGGCCGTCGCCCAGCCGGCGCCGAACTCGGTGTCGGCTCGCGTCTTTCCGTAGATGTGCGGCACGTCGAACGAATCGCGGTAGATCGTCGTGCCGGCTCGCGGATGCTCGACGCGTACGGCTTTGGCGCCGCCGAGGCCGAGTGTCTCGGGCTTGTAGTACTGCTTCAGGTCGGTCGCCGTCACGTTGCCCTGGAGCGGAGTCAAGCCGTCGTACAGGTTGATCTGGCTCGTCAGCTCCGGCACGTTCGCGCCCTGGCCCGGAGGCAGGACGTCGAGCGCGAGCAGCGCGTGGTCCGGCGGACCTACGCCTGTCGCTGCCGTGACGCCGAGCACGAGGGAGCCCGCGAGCGCGGCGAGGATCGGGAGCGCCTTCGTCGGCACTGCTTTGAGCGGCACTGCTTTGATCGACACCGGGGCTGACCCTAACCTAGTCCTGTCATGGACGCGATCATCGCCTTTGCCACCGCCCTCCTCGCCCTGCGTCTCGCGGGCGACCTGGCGCGGCGCTGGCGGACGACCCGGCGGCCGGAGCTCGCGTGGTGGGCCTGGTCGCTCGCGGCGTACGCGA
>DATEXK010000428.1:0-9058 GCA_035257065.1 Gaiellaceae bacterium
ATCACGATCGTGGAGGTGCTCCTGCTCGTCGTCGGCGGCTTGCTGTTGCGCGGCTCGAGCGACGAAGACGCGGACGCGCTCGCGCCGGCCGACGCACGCGGGTAGCGGCTAGCTCAGCGTCCTCTGCAGCGCGTCCCGCCAGCCGGCGACGAGCTCCGACCGGTCGGCCTCGGGCTCGCAGCGCGTGGCCGTGCGCCGGAACGTGGCGACGTCGTCTTCCGACCAGCGTCCCAACGCAACTCCTGCGAGCGCAGCCGCACCCAGGGCTGTCGTCTCACGCTCGGCCGCGACTTCGACCGGAAGCCCGAGCACGTCGGCGAGGAACTGGACGAGGAATCCGTTCGCCGACGCCCCGCCGTCGACGCGGAGCATCGCGGGACGCTCCCTCATCGCGTCGACGACGTCGAGCACCTGATACGCAATCGCTTCGAGTGCAGCACGCACGAGATGTTCCCGCCGTGTCCCGCGCGTGATCCCGCAGATCAGACCGCGCGCATCGGGCGCCCAGTGCGGCGAGCCGAGCCCCGTCAGCGCCGGCACGAAGTACACACCGTCGGTGGAGTCGACCGACCGCGCGAGCGCCTCGCTCTCGGCGGAGTCCGCGAGCACACCGAGGCCGTCACGGAGCCACTGCACGGCGGCGCCCGCGACGAAGATCGATCCCTCGAGCGCATACGTGCCGCCGGTGCCTGCAGCGACCGTCCGTACGAGGCCGGCCGGCGGCGGCGAATGGTCCGCGCCGGTGCCGACGAGCACGAACGCGCCGGTGCCGAGGGTCGCCTTCGCCGCGCCGTGCGCGAAGAGCGATGCCTGCTGATCGCCGGCGAGCGCCGCAACCGGCAGCGTTGCGCCGAGCAGCTTGCCGTCTCCGAACTGTGTTGCCGACGGGCGAATCTCCGGCAGCAATTCCGGCGGCACGCCGAAGAGCTCGAGCAGCTCGTCGCTCCAGTCGAGCGTCGCGAGATCGAGCAACATCGTGCGCGATGCGTTCGAGACGTCCGTGGCGTGCACGGCACCGCCCGTCAGCAGCCACAGCAGCCAGGTGTCGACGGTGCCGAACGCGAGTCCGTCGGCCGACTCCGCCCGGCGCAGGATCCACTCGAGCTTCGTCGCCGAAAAGTACGGATCGGGCGTCAGCCCGGTGCGGGCCCGGATCTCGTCGGCGGGCAGCTCGCGGCAGCGGTCCGCGGTTCGCCGGTCCTGCCAAACGATCGCGGGCTGCACGGGCTCACCGCTGCGGCGATCCCAGACGATCGTCGTCTCGCGTTGGTTCGCGACGCCGATGGCGTCGAGGTCGGTCGCGTCGAGACCCGCATCCTCGAGCGCCGCGGCCGCCGCGGCCTCGACGCTCGACCACAGCTCGCGTGGGTCCTGCTCGACCCAGCCGGACTGTGGTGTCGCGAGGCCTACCGCTGCGTAGCCGCGGCCGACGACTTCGAGCTCGTCGGCGACGACGAGGCACGTCGTGCCGGTCGTCCCCTGGTCGACGGCGAGAATCACAACGTGCATCATCCATGTACAGGCCCGAGCCGACCGCCCGGCTATGCTCTCCGTGTGGAGCCGGCGAGGCCCGGCTCGCGATTCCTTGCGATCGGAGGCGCTCGATGAAGGGTCAACAGAAGCCGAAGCAGCTCGCCAAGAAGGCGCCGCAGAAGACGCTGAAGGAGCGCCGCGCGGAGAAGCAGGCCGCCGCGAAGGACAAGCGGTCGACCAGCGGCATCTAGCCGCCACTTGCAAATGACGAACGTCGTCTCCTTCATGACGGCGAACTACGTTGCGCAGCAGACGGGCTACGCGATGGACGACTGGCCGCACGGCGACCGCACCACGCAGGAGTGGTTCGCGCCGCCGGCGACCTTTCCGGAGCGCTTCGGCGCGCTGCTCTCGGACGTGCGTGCGCTCGGATTCGATGCGATCGACCTCTGGGCCGCGCAGCTGCACCACTCGTGGGCGACCGCGGAGCATCTCGCGGCCGCGAAGGAGCTGCTCGAGCAGCACGGGCTGACGGTGACGAGCTACGCCGTCCGCGTCGGCACGGACGAGGCCGAGAGCGTGTGCGACGTCGCAGCGGCTGTCGGTACGACGCTGATCGGCGGTCTCGCGCCCGATCCGCGGAATGCCGCACCCGTTCTCCGGGAGCGCGGCATGCGCCTCGGGATCGAGAACCATGCAGAGCGGGCGCCGCAGGAGATCCGGGAGCAGATCGGCGACGACGCCGACGTGCTCGGCACGACGATCGACACCGGCTGGTGGGCGACCCAGGAGTACGACGCGGCCCGCGCGATCGACGAGCTGCACGAGCACGTGTTCCACGTCCATCTCAACGACGTGTTCAAAGCCGGCGAGCACGAGCCGTGCGCCTGGGGAGACGGTGTCGTCCCGATCGACGAGTGTCTCGAGGCGCTGCGGCGCATCGGGTACGACGGCGTGATCACCGTCGAGTACGAGCCTGCGAACGTCGATCCGACCGAGGCGTGCCGCACGATGCTCGCGCGGCTTCGCGCGTGGGTCTGAGGCTCGAATGCCCGACTACACCCGCGTGAACCTCAAGGAGGTCGAGGACTCGGCCGGAGACGCGAGCCCCGATCTCGAAGCACGCTTCGGACGCAAGCACCTCGACTCGGAGCACCTCGGCGTCAGTTATTTCCGGTACGGGCCGGGATTCCGCTCGCCGATCGGACACAGTCATCGCGAGCAGGAAGAGGCGTACGTCGTCGTCTCGGGCTCCGGCCTCATGCGCCTCGACGATGAGATCCTCGAGCTACGCGCGTGGGACGTGGTGCGCGTGGCCCCGACCGTTGTGCGCGGCTTCGAGGGCGGGCCCGACGGTCTCGAGGTGATCGCGATCGGCGCCGACCGCCCGGAGGGCGGCGACGGCGTGCGCGTCGCCGAATGGTGGCCGAAGACGTAGCTTCGCTCGTCTAACGGGGGAAACCATGTTTCCCCCGTTGGCCCCCTTTGACGCATCGCTTCGCTCGCTTCACGGGGGAAACCAGTTTCCCCCGTGGGCCCCCTTCTTGTTGTTGTGCTCGCGGCCGGACGCGTCACTGCTGCGCGGAACAAGTTCCGCTCCGCGACGGTCTCAACTTCACGGACGGAAACGCCGAATACGTGGCTGATGAAGGTGGATCGCGCGGATCCGAGGTGGGCGGCGTCGTTGGCGACGGGCGGCTTGGTGCTCGTGCTCGGGTGGTTTGCGTTTGTGCGCGGGGTGCGCGTGCCGATACTCGGGATGGTCGACCTCGGGGTGCACGAGTTCGGCCACCTGCTCTTCAGCTGGGCGCCTGAGCTGATCATGGTGCTGATGGGCAACGGCACGCAGTCGCTGTTGCCGCTGATCGTCGCGGCGTGCTTCGTCTGGTTTCGTCGCGACTGGCCGGCCGCGGGGCTTTGCCTCGCGTGGTGCGGGACGACGCTGCAGGACGCATCGGTCTACATCGCCGACGCGCCGTACCAGGCGCTGCCGCTACTGAAGGAGAACTCGATCCACGACTGGGCGTACGTCCTCGGCGCCGAGCAGTTCTACGCCACCGACAAGGCCGCGCTCATCGCGACGTGCGTCAAGGACGTCGGGCTCGCGTTCCTCGTCATCGGCTTCGGCCTGTGCCTCGTGCCCGCGGTCTACACCTGGTGGGCCGAAGCTCACACAGTTCGTCCGGCGGAGTCTACGACGCTGTACTCATAGGACGCGACTCGTGTGGGCAATCGTGTTCCCGTCGCGGAGCGGAACTTGTTCCGCGCACCAGCGACCACGTCTCAACGGCAGCAGCAAAGAAGGGGGCCCACGGGGGAAACATGGTTTCCCCCGTGAAGCGAGCGAAGCGAAGCGATCGGCCGAGCTATTTCGTCGACAGCGACGCGGTGTAGGTCGAGCTCCGGACGCCGCGCGCCGGAGTGACGACGAGGAACGCCGCGCGGCCGACGCCGCGGTTCGTGAACGACAGCACCGTGTTGGCCCCCGTTCGCGTCGAGGAGGCGAGCCGGCTCACCGGCGTGAGTGAGCTCTGGTAGAGCGCGAGGGCGACGCCGGGTGCAGACGTGGCGGTCACCGTCAGACGTTTCTTGGCGGGGAGCCAGACTCGAAGGACGTCCCGTGGATCTTCGTACAGGGCGACGCGGCCACTCGTGGTTCCGGACGGAGTGCTGCGGGTGGTCACCGTCGCGGCGCTCTGGATGTCGTCGTTCGGCTCCGCGCTGTCGGCCTGTGGAGTGGGCGCCGCGAGTGCAGCGGTCAGGTCCAGGATCCCGTAGCCCGTTGCGGTGTCGAACCCGGGCGGACCGACATCACGCGCCGACTCGCGCAGGATCTCCGCCACCTGGCTCGCGTCGAGGTCCGGACGCACGGTCCAGAGCCAGGCCGCGGCTCCGGCGACCAGCGGCGACGAGAAGCTCGTTCCGTCTTCCAGCGCCCAGCTGTTGTCGAGCGCGGTTGCGACGGGGATGTCGACTCCTGGGGCCGCGATGTCGACCGACTGCGATTGGCTCGAGAACGGTGCGACCTGGTCGGACTCATCCGTGGCGGCGACGGTCAAGACGTGCGGGTCGTCGGCCGGATAGCTCGGCGGGTTGCCTTCCTGCCCGGAGTTTCCGGAGGCAGCCACGACGAGGCTCCCCAGGCGGACCGCCTCGGCGATCGCCCCGTCGATCAGGTCGTCGGGCTGATTCGACCCGAGGCTGAGATTGATCACGGAGCGCCCCGCCCGTGCGGCCGTCAGGATCCCGGCGGCGATGTCGGCGGCGGGGAGGCGCGTGCCGTCGCCGAGTGAGGCGTCGTACGAGCGCATCACTGCCGTGGGGTAGATCCCGACGACTCCGATGCCGTTTACGGATGCGCCGACGACCGATGCGACGGCCGTTCCGTGCACGCCGCCGATCGGCGCGGGCTCCTGGTTGTTGAGTGCGGTGAAATCCGGGCGACCGACGAACTCCGGATGCGTGAACTCGACCCCCGAATCGACGATGCTCACCGGAACGCCGGGTCCCGGCGGCGTGAGCGTGTCGACGTGCACGTCGGCGCGCCACCACTCCTCCGGCACCAGCGGGTCGGCCGCGTCGCGTGAGGCACGCGGCGCAGCGGTGATTCCAGGCTGCACGATCTGGAAGCGCGCAGGCGCAGCGCCGGCCGCCGGGGCCGCGATGACGATTGCGCAGAGAGCGAAGAGAGTGACGCGAACGATCACGTAGCCCTATCACGCCAGATCAATGTGAGAGTCCGCTGTGAATCAGCCAAGAACCCGCTTCAGTGGCTCTGGCCGAGCGCCTCTGCGGCTGCCCGTGCGGCGACGACGTCCTCGCGCGCATGCACGACGACGATGCGGACACCGGCGCCCGCGGCCGCGATGTCGGCGCCCGTGCCGGCGACGAGAGCGGCATTGGCGTCCTCGTCGAGCTCGACTCCGAGGAATCGGAGCCGATTGCAGACATCGCGCCGGACCTTCGCAGAGCCTTCACCGATCCCCGCTGTGAAGACCAGAGCGTCGATTCCGCCGAGCGATGCGGCCATCGCGGCTACGGCGGCCGCGACTCGATGCACGAATACGCCCAGCGCGAGCTCCGCACCCGGCGAGCTCGAGCGTTCGAGCTCCTCGACCTGCGCCGTCTCCCCGGAGAGGCCGAGCAGGCCGGATTCGGACTGCAGCGCATGCTCGATCTCGTCGAGATCGAGCTTCCCGGCCCGCAGGAGGTGCAGCACGATCTCGGTGTCGATCGACCCTGAGCGCGTTGCCATCGGCACCCCCTCCAACGGGCTGAAGCCCATCGTCGTGTCCACCGATCGACCGTCACGCACCGCTGTCACCGAGCACCCGCCGCCGAGATGGCAGACGACGAGTCGCGGCACGCGCACCTGCTCGGCCGACCACTGCACCGAGAGACCCTGAAATCCGAAGCGGCGGATACCCCAGTCGTCGCGCCAGCGCAACGGCAGCGCGTACGTCGACGCCTCGGCGGGGATCGTCCGGTGGAACGCCGTGTCGAAGACGGCGATGTGCGGAATGTTCGGGAGGATCGTCATCGCCTCGCCGATCGCGGCGAGGGCGGGCCGGTTGTGGAGCGGCGCGAGCTCGGTCAGCTCGTCGAGAGCGGCTCGCACGCCGGCATCGAGGACGACCGGATCGGAGAAGCGTGCGCCGCCGTGGACGACGCGATGCGCGACCGCGTCGACCTCACTCCCGGCCTGCTCGAAGGAGTCGATGCGCCGCGACGCCCCCGCCTCGTCGACGATCGACAGCTTGAGGCTCATCGAACCTGCGTTGACGACGAGGATCCGGCTCACACGCCGTGCGGCCAGACCCAGTCGCGGATCGCTGGATCGTCATCCCCGTTCTCGCGCGTGTAGGCGCGGGCGCGCAGGCGTGCGTCCTCCATCTCCTGCCGGATGTGTGCTGCTCTGCCGCCGAGGCCCGGCACGCGGTCGATCACGTCGATGACGAGATGGAAGCGGTCGAGGTCGTTCAGCATCACCATGTCGAACGGCGTCGTTGTCGTTCCCTCCTCCTTGTATCCGCGCACGTGGAGGTTGTCGTGATTCGCCCGCCGGTACGTGAGCCGGTGGATGAGCCACGGATAGCCGTGATAGGCGAAGACGACGGGACGGTCGACCGTGAAGAGCGCGTCGAACTGCGCATCTGGAAGGCCGTGCGGGTGCTCGCTTGCCGGCTGGAGGCGCATCAGGTCGACGACGTTCACGACCCGCACCTTCAAGTCGGGGAGGTGCTCGCGCAAGAGCGACGCTGCCGCGAGCGTCTCGAGCGTCGGGACGTCGCCGCAGCAGCCGAGCACGACATCGGGCTCTCCGTCGTCGTCATTCGATGCCCACTCCCAGATGCCGAGCCCTCGTGTGCAATGCACGATCGCGTCGTCGATCGAGAGATAGTTCAGGGCCGGCTGCTTGCCCGCCACGATCACGTTCACGTAGTGCCTGCTGCGCAGGCAGTGGTCGCCGACCGAGAGAAGCGTGTTCGCGTCGGGCGGGAGGTAGACGCGGATGATCTCGGACTTCTTGTTCACGACGTGGTCGATGAAGCCGGGATCCTGATGCGACAGACCGTTGTGATCCTGGCGCCAGACGTGCGATGACAGCACGTAGTTCAGCGACGCGACCGGCCGGCGCCACGGTATGCCGCGTGTGACCTTCAGCCACTTCGCATGCTGGTTGAACATCGAGTCGACGATGTGGATGAACGCCTCGTAGCAGTTGAACACGCCGTGCCTGCCCGTCAGGAGGTAGCCCTCGAGCCACCCCTGGCAGAGGTGCTCCGACAGGACCTCCATCACGCGCCCGTCCGGAGCAAGGTGATCGTCGGTGGGCAGCGTCTCGGCGTCCCAGGCCCGGTCGGTGACCTCGAAGACGTCCCCGAGGCGGTTCGACGAGGTCTCGTCCGGTCCGAACAGCCGGAAGTTGGCGCGGTTGCGGGCGATCACGTCGCGCAGGAAGCCGCCGAGCACGCGCGTCGCCTCGCTCGACGTCGTTCCCGGCTTGTCGACCGGGACGGCGTAGTCTCGGAAGTCGGGCAGGTCGAGGTCGCGCAGCAGCACGCCGCCGTTCGCGTGGGGGTTCGCGCTCATGCGCCGGTCGCCGCGCGGTGCGAGCTCGGCGAGCTCGGCGACGAGCCGCCCGTCCTCGTCGAACAGCTCTTCCGGGCGATAGCTGCGCAGCCACTCCTCGAGGATGCGCAGGTGCTCCGGGTTCCCGCGCACGTCGCTGACCGGGACCTGGTGCGACCGCCACGTGCCCTCGATCTGGAGGCCGTCGACCTGTTTCGGGCCGGTCCAGCCCTTCGGCGTGCGCAGCACGATCATCGGCCACTGCGGCCGAACCGTCGAGGCTCCGCCGCGGGCTGCGCGCTGTGCCTCTGCGATCCCGTCGAGTGCCTCGTCGAGCGCGGAGGCGAACAGCTCGTGCACGACCGCCGGATCGTCTCCGGCGACGATCAGCGGCCGCCATCCGTAGCCTTCGAGCAGCGCGACGAGCTCGGCCTCGGGGATGCGCGCGAGCACCGTCGGGTTCGCGATCTTGTAGCC
The DNA here is from genome assembly GCA_035257065.1 of Gaiellaceae bacterium. GTDB lineage: Bacteria > Actinomycetota > Thermoleophilia > Gaiellales > Gaiellaceae > Palsa-739. The sequence goes on from DATEXK010000428.1 coordinate 8,023, forward strand.
GTTCAGGTGGAGAATCGGCAGCACTGCGCCGTCGGTGCGCGGGTTGAGGAACTTGTTCGAGTGCCAGCTCGTCGCGAGCGGTCCCGTCTCCGCCTCGCCGTCGCCGACGACACAGGCGACGAGCAGGTCGGGGTTGTCGAACGCCGCGCCGAACGCGTGCGCGAGCGCGTAGCCGAGCTCGCCGCCCTCGTGGATCGAGCCCGGCGTCTCGGGCGCGACGTGACTCGGGATGCCGCCGGGGAACGAGAACTGGCGGAAGAGCTCCTGCATGCCTGCCTCGTCGCCGCCGACCGACGAATAGACCTCGCTGTACGTGCCCTCGAGGTAGGCGTTCGCGACGAGCCCCGGGCCGCCGTGTCCGGGGCCGGTGATGTAGATCGCGCTCAGATCACGGGCGCGGATCGCACGGTTCAGGTGGGCATAGATGAGGTTGAGCCCCGGCGTCGTGCCGAAGTGCCCGAGGAGGCGCGGCTTGACGTGCTCGAGCCGGAGCGGCTCGCGCAGCAGCGGGTTGTCCAGCAGGTAGATCTGCCCGACCGACAGGTAGTTCGCGGCGCGCCAGTAGGCGTCGATCAGGCGCAGCTCGTGCTCGGAGAGCGTCACGAGGTGTGTGCGGTCCTCGGTAGAGGGCCGGTGAGGTTCCTGCCGCGACCGTCGTTCACGCGTCGAGGCTGTCGCCGTTGCGGAGCCCCGGCGGGAGAAGCGACCGATCGATGTGCATCTCGGGACGCGTCCACGAGAAGACGTCCTCGGCGATCTGCGGCGGTCCGGCGAGATGCTCGTGCCATGCAGCAGCACTTTGCCAGAGGTCTGGCTCCTGGAGTAGCGGCTCGAGTGCGTCGGCGCCGAGCTTGGACTCGAAGATGAAGATTGCTTCCGACGGCGTCAGGAAGACCTGGTGCCGGTCGAGACCGAGCGCGTCCGGGTCGAACGGCGGGCCATCGGCGAGCAGCGCGCGGACGGCATCACGCGCTTCCGGGCGGAAAGGCAGCACGATCGCAAGCCGGCGGCGGCCCTCCGTGCCGAGCTGGAGCGC
>DATEXK010000429.1:0-4296 GCA_035257065.1 Gaiellaceae bacterium
CATCGCAACGACCCGGTGAACTTCCACCGCTGCCTGCAGGACTTCGACCGCAGGCTGCCCGACCTGCTCGAGGCGCTGCTGCCGGGCGATCTGTTGATCCTCACGTCCGACCACGGCTGCGATCCCACGACGCCGTCCACCGACCACTCGCGCGAGCACGCGATGCTGCTTGCGTATGTAGCGGGCCGTAACGCATCGGGTCAGATCCACTCGGGCGAGTTCGCGGACGTCGGCGCAACAGTCAATGCCTGGCTCAAGGGAAAGGCGCCCTCGCGCGGAATCCCGGGGCAACCGATCCTGACGCCATGAAGCTCGACAACCCACTCCTGGTCGGCTGGGAGTACGCGAGCGAGGAGCGCTTCGCGAAGCGCACCGCGATCTACTACGCGCTGCTCGAGGGCCGCAACCCCGACCACGTCGCCTACGATGCGGTCGCCGAGAAGAAGCCCAAGCGCCTGCTGGACATTGGCTGCGGTCTCGGCGAGACGACGGAGCGGTTCGCCAAGGAGCTTGGCGCCGACGTCCAGGCGATCGACCTCTCGCCGCGCATGGTGGAGCTCACCCGGGCCCGCGGGATCGACGCACGGATCGGCGATGCGCAGCAGCTTCCATACGAAGACGGTGAGTTCGACTGCGTCTTTGCGGGCTGGGTGCTCTATCACGTCCCCGATCTCGAGAAGGCTCTCGCAGAGTGCGCGCGCGTGCTTCGGCCCGGCGGGCGGCTCGTCGCATCGACCTACTTCGAGAACAACATGCCCGAGCTCTGGGCCCTGATCGAGGGGCTCGGCCCGCGCGATCCGCTGAGCTTCAGCCACACGAACGGCATGGAGTTGCTGAAGCGGCACTTTGCGAGCGTCGAGCGGCACGACCTCGAGGCAACACTCATCTTCCCGGACACGGAGTCGATTCGAACGTTCGTTGCGTCGACCATCGACCGCGCGCATCTCGCGCCGCTGATCCCTGAGATCGAAGGCCCCTTCCGGACAACGACGACACACGTCATCTTCGTCGCGGAGAAGGGCGGGTGATTCGACCGGCGGAGTTGATCCAGCGCAAGCGCGACGGCGAGGAGCTCGGTGGGGAGGAGCTGAGCGAGCTCGTCCTTGCGTACGCGCGTGGCGACGTGCCGGACTATCAGCTCGCCGCGTTCTGCATGGCGGTGTACTTCCAGGGCCTGACGACCGCGGAGACGTTCGCGCTCACCGACGCGATGGTGCGCAGCGGCGACACGATCGACCTCGGCGCCGCGCTCGGCCGGCGCGTCGTCGACAAGCACTCCACCGGCGGCGTCGGCGACAAGACGACGCTCGTCGTCGGCCCGATCGTCGCGGCCTGCGGCGTTCCGTTCGGGAAGATGAGCGGCCGCGGGCTCGGACACACCGGCGGCACGCTCGACAAGCTCGAGTCGATTCCGGGGTTCCGCGTCGAGTTGACGACGGAAGAGCTGATCGCGCAGGTGCGTGAGGTCGGTCTCGCGATCGTCGGCCAGACGGGAGATCTCGTCCCTGCCGACAAGAAGCTCTACGCGTTACGCGACGTCACCGCGACCGTCGACAACGTGTCGCTGATCGCGGCGAGCATCATGTCGAAGAAGATCGCGGCAGGCGCCGACGCGATCGTGCTCGACGTCAAGGTGGGGGACGGAGCGTTCATGAAGTCGCTGCCGGATGCCGTCGTGCTCGCCGAGACGATGATCGCACTTGGCCGCCGCGCCGACCGCGATGTCGTGTGTGTGCTCACCGACATGGACCAGCCCCTCGGGCACGCCGTCGGGAACGCGCTCGAGGTGAGCGAAGCGGTTGCGACGCTCCGCGGCGAGGGCCCGCCCGATCTGACCGAGCTCGCGCTCGACGCGTCCGCGCACCTGCTTGCGCTCTCGGATCTCGACGTCGACCTGGCGGAGGCGAGGCGCCGGACGGAGGCCGCGATCGCCGACGGGTCGGCTCATACGATGTACGAGCGCTGGGTGCGAGCGCAGGACGGTGAACCGGACGAGTCGGCGCTTCCGAGGGCGCCGTTCGTCCGCGAGCTGTTCTCGCCGCGGTCGGGCTACGTACACGGCCTCGGTGCGCTGGCGGTCGGGCAGGCGGCGCTCCATCTCGGCGCCGGCCGGCGCGGGAAGGACGATCCCGTCGACCATGCCGTCGGCGTCGTCTGCGTGAAGAAGCGCGGCGACGCCGTCGAGGCCGGCGAGACGCTGGCGGCGATCCATGCCCGGGACGAGTCCACCGCCGAGGAGGCCGCGAACGACGTGCTCGCCGCGTACGTGCTCGCCGACAAGCCGCCGCGCGCGCGGTCGATCGTCCTCGACACGATCGGCTGACGACTCCGGCGGCGTTGCGTTCTCGTGACGATTCCGTGACGGGGTCTGACCCCCTGCGCGTCCACGAACCGGCGACCCCGCTGATACAGCGCGTTCCCACGCGCCCGCGCGAAACCCGGGGTCAGACCCGGGTCTGACCCCGGGTTCTGCCTGCCCGGCCCAAGAGGCGCTGTCTAGGCTGGATCGATGCCCGAGCTGCCCGAGGTCGAGACGGTGCGCCGACGCCTGGAGCCTGTGCTCACGGGCCGGCGCTTCGAGCGCGTCGAGATCAGCGATCCCCGACTCGTGCGGCCGCACGAGCCCGACGAGGTCGCGGCCGAGCTGCAGGGCGAGCGCGTCGCCTCGGTCGAGCGGCGCGGCAAGTATCTGATCCTCCGGTTCGAGACCGACCGCGTGCTGCTGATCCACCTCCGAATGACCGGAAGCCTCCGGCACAGCTCCGCCGGCCTGGACGACGACCCACACCGGCGCGCGCTCGTCAGGCTGGACGACGGCTCCGACGTCGCCTACCGCGACGTGCGCCGCTTCGGCACCTGGCTGCTCCTCGAGCCGGGCGAGCTGGACGCATACCTCGCGCCCCGCCTCGGCGAAGAGCCGCTCGACGCGCCCTTCACCGCCGCACGCCTTGGACAGCTCCTCGCAAGACGGCGCGCGCCCGTGAAGGCCGCGCTCCTCGACCAGCGCACCCTCGCCGGAATGGGAAACATCTACGTCGACGAGGCACTCTGGCGTGCGAAGATCCATCCACTGCGGCCGGCCGAGAGCCTCGAGCCGAACGAGCTCCGCCGCCTGCACCGCGCGGTGCGCACGTCGCTCGAGCACGGCCTCGCGCGCCAGGGCTCGACGCTGCGCGACTACAAGCTGCCCGACGGCGGCTCAGGCTCGATGCAGCACGAGTTCAAGGTGTACGGGCGCGGCGGCGAGCCGTGCGACCGCTGCGGCACGCCGATCGCCAAGATCCGCGTCGCAGGCCGCGGCACGTGGTTCTGCCCGACCTGCCAGCCACACCTTCAGGCCGCGAGCAGCTCGTCGAGCGCGCCGTCACGGTCGAGGCGCCAGAGCTCGGTGTAGCCGCCGATCGGCTTGCCGTCGATCAGGATCTGCGGAACGGTCCAGCCGCCGGTCAGGTCGTGCAGCGTCTGCCTGAACAGCGCGTCCTCGTCGAGGTGGATCTCGTCGTACTCGAGTCCCTTCCCGTCGAGCAGCGTCTTGGCGCGCACGCAGTAGCCGCACCAGCGCGTCGTATACATCTGAATCCTGGGCATCAAGGCTTACAACGCACAAACCACGCAATCCGTTCCCGTCGCTAGCCTGAACAGGCCATGGCCTCCCGCTCCTACAAGACCGAGGCCGTCGTCCTCCGCTCGTTCCGGCTCGGCGAAGCCGATCGCGTGCTCCACCTCTACACGCTCGACCGCGGCCGCGTCGGCGCGGTCGCGAAAGGCGTCCGGAAGACGAAGTCCCGCTTCGGCGCACGGCTCGAGCCGCTCTCGCACGCCGCGCTGATGCTCCACCAGGGCTCCGGCGACCTCCAGACCGTGACGGGCGCCGACCTCGTCCGCCCGCACAGCGCGACGCGCGAGGACTACTACCGGCTCTCGGTCGGCCTGATCGGCGCCGAGGCGATGCTCCGCCTGTTCAGCGAGCAGGAGGCGAACGAGCGCGCGTTCACCGCCTTGACGCGCTTCCTCGACGTACTCGATGAGACGCCGACGTCCGCGGGCCGTGCCGCGCTCGATCCACTCGTCCTCTCGTTCCAGCTCAAGCTGCTCTGGCTCTCCGGCTACCTGCCGCATCTCACGAGCTGCGCGGAGTGCGGCACGGGCGACGTACCGCTCGTCGGCTACTCGCCGAGCGCCGGGGGCGGTATCTGCGCCGCGTGCGCGGGGCGCACCGAGGCGCTCGGCCTCAGCCCCGAAGGCGTGCGCGGCATCGAGGCGCTGCTCGGCAGCCCGCTCGCAGAGGCGGCAGCC
>DATEXK010000430.1:0-3545 GCA_035257065.1 Gaiellaceae bacterium
GCCGCCGCGCGTACGCTCGGCGCCGGGCCGGCCCGCACGTTCTTCCGCGTCGCACTGCCGCTCGCGGCAGGCGGCCTCGGTGCGGGTGCAGCGCTCGCGTTCGCGCGCGGCATCGGCGAGTTCGGCGCGACGATCATGTTCGCCGGATCGCTGCGCGGAGTGACGCAGACGCTGTCGCTCGCGATCTACGAACAGTTCGACGTCAACTTCGACACCGCACTTGCCATCGGCGCAGAGCTCGTGATCGTGAGCGCCGCCCTCCTTCTCGTCGTCAAGCTGGTGATCCGGTGGAGACGCTTCAACTCGACGTACACCATCGTCTCCGCAGCATCCAGCTCGAGCTGACGCTCGACGCGCGGCCGGGCGAGACGCTCGCCCTGGTCGGCCCGTCCGGCGCCGGCAAGTCGACCGTGCTGCGGATCGTCGCCGGGCTCACGACCCCGGACCGCGGCACTGTCGCGCTGGGCGACACGGTCTGGCTCGACACGGACCGGCACATCGACCTCCCGCCGGAGCAGCGCTCGGTCGGGCTCGTCTTCCAGGACTACGCACTCTTTCCGCACCTCGACGTGCGCCGCAACGTCTCCTTCGGCGGCGCCGAGCGCGTCGACGAGCTGCTCGCGCGCTTTGACATCGCGCACCTCGCGGGTGAACGCCCCGGCGCGATCTCGGGCGGCGAGCGACAACGAGTCGCGCTCGCACGCGCGCTCGCGCGTAACCCACGCGTCCTGCTGCTCGACGAACCGCTCTCCGCGCTCGACACGCACACGCGGGCGGCCGTCCGCGGCGAGCTCCGCGACCTCCTGCACGAGCTCGAGCTGCCGGCGATCATCGTCACCCACGACTTCGAGGACGCCGCAGTGCTCGCCGACCGTGTCGGCGTCCTCGTCGCCGGAAAGCTTCTCCAGGTCGCGACGCCGAGCGAGCTCGTCGCGGCGCCCGCCGACGCCTTCGTCGCAACGTTCACCGGCGCGAACGTGCTGGAGGGAACCGCCACACTCGCGTCCGACGGCCTTACGCACGTCGTCCTCGACGTCGGGGGCAGCGCGTGGACCACGGACCACGCGAGCGGCAGGGTCGCACTCGCGGTCCACCCGTGGGAGGTCTCGCTCGCCCGCGAGACGAGCCCCGACTCGGCCGTCAACCACATCCACGCGCCGATCGCCTCGATCGTCCGGCTCGGCAATCGCGCGCGCGTGCGGATCGGCCCCCTCACTGCCGAGATCACCACCGGCTCGATCGAGCGCCTCGATCTGAAGGAAGGCGAGCCCGTGTTCGCGACCTTCAAGGCAACCGCGACTCGTGTTCTCGCCGGCGCCGAGTGACGAACGCCTACGCCTGCGTGTCCGGCCCCGGCCACGTGTCGGAGAGCAGGTAGCCCTCCGGAAACGGATCGTCAGGGTCGACGAAGATCTCGGTGATCCCGGTGATCCAGGCGCTGCCGCGAATCGCCGGCACGATCGCCGCCCGGCTGCCCACCGTCGCCTCGGCGACGATCCGGCCGTCGAACGTGGTGCCGATCACGGACGCATGCGTCATCGCGTCACCGACGTGCATCGCGCCGCGCGCGTGCAGCGCTGCCATGCGCGCCGACAGGCCCGTGCCCGTCGCCGAGCGGTCGAGACGGCCGGGCGAGACGACGACGGCGTTCTTCGACACCGCCCCCACTCCCTGCCACGGCTCGGCGATCTGCACGATGCTCACGCCCGCGATGTCCGGATTCTCCGGATGTGCGCACGGAAGCTGCTCGCGTGCAGCGAGACGGATTCGCTCGCCGACGGCGCACAACTCGCGCGCCTCGGACGGCTCGAGTGCGAAGCCGAGCGTGGACGCGTCGGCGATCGCGTACCACATGCCGCCGAACGCGACGTCGACCGTAAGCGTGCCGAGACCGTCGACCTCGAGCGGCGCGTCGATGCGGTCGGCGAAGCACGGAACGTTCGTGAGCTCGACGCTCGTGCACCGTCCGTCGCGACATGCGGCCCGCACTTCGACGACGCCTGCAGGGGCTTCGAGGTGAAGCGTCGTCTCCGGCTCGTGCATCTCGACCATGCCGGTCTCGAGCAGCACCGTCGCAACGCACATCGTGTTCGAGCCCGACATCGCCGGATACTCGGTCGGCTCCATGATGATGTAGCCCGCGTCGCACTCCGGCCGCTGCGACGGGACGATCAGGTTCGCGTGGACGGCGACACTGCCTCGCGGCTCACGAAGCAGCAGGCGGCGCAGCGAATCGTCCGCGCGCAGCGCCTGCATCTGCTCGAAGACCGTCGCGCCCGGGGGCGGCAGCACGCCGCCGACGACGACGTTGCCGACCTCCCCGCCGGCGTGGCAGCCGACGACGGTGATGACGCAGCGCGACCGCATCGCCGTACCTTATGACTCGAGCGGTGAGAGGATGAGCGTATGAGCGAGAACGAGTTCATCCAGCCCGAGGGCATCGCGCGGCCAAGCTTTCCGTACTCCCCCGTCGTCGCGAGCGGCGATCTCGTCTTTACTTCCGGACAGGTCGCGAACGACGCGACGGGCGCCGTGGTCTCTGGCGAGATCGAGGACCAGTGCCGGCAGGTGCTCGACAACATCCGCGCATGCCTGCACGCCGCCGGATGCGACTTCTCCGACGTGATCAAGGTGAATGCGTTCCTCACCGATCTCGGCAATTTCCCGACCTACAACGCGGTGTACCGCGAATACTTCAGAGATCCGTACCCGGCGAGGACGACCGTCGGCGTCGCGCTCGCGCCCGGCCTGCTCGTCGAGATCGAAGTGATCGCGGGCCGCCCCGCCGACTGAGCTCAGCCGGCTTTGCCCGCCTTCGTCGCGTCCAGGACCTCGACCAGCTTCCCGCTCTCGACCTCGTAGACGTAGCCGTAGATCGGGATGCGGCGCGGGACGAGCGGATGTGCACGGATCCGGGCGACGTCCTCGACGACGCTGCGCTCGCGGTCCGGGATGGTGAGCCAGTCGATGTACGCCGCCTCGCTCGAGCCGGGGCCGCTGCCAACGTCATGGAACCCGTCGGCTCCGAGCTCTGCGGTGTCGAGGCTCTGTCCGAGCAGCTCGCGCATCACGTCGTCGGTGAAGAACTCCATGCCGCAGTTGGAGTGATGGATCACGAACCACTCGCGCGTGCCGAGCAGCTTGTAGGAGATGACGAGCGAGCGGATCGCGTCGTCGCTCGCGCGGCCGCCGGCGTTGCGGATCACGTGCGCATCGCCTTCGCTCAGACCTGCGAACTTCGCGGGATCGAGGCGAGCGTCCATGCAGGTGAGGATCGCGAACTGCCGTGCGGGCGGCAGCGCGAGCTCGCTCTTGGCGCCGAACGACGCGGCGTACTGCTCGTTGGCGGCGAGGACTTCATCGAGAACGGACATCACAGGCTCTCCCTTCCGAGGGTTATGGCGAGCGGACTTCGCTCCGCTCCTTCACTTCGGAAAGCTACTTCAATGCGCAAAGTCTTGGCCATAGTTAAGGTCTCGGTCTGGTGCCGGTTGTCGAGACACCCGATCTTCGTGGCGCGTTTCCCCGCCTGACGGACGCGCAGC
>DATEXK010000431.1:0-5954 GCA_035257065.1 Gaiellaceae bacterium
GAGCACGAACCATAAGGGGGCTCACGGGGGAAACTGGTTTCCCCCGTGAAGTGAGCTTTTCGGCCTAGGCCGAAAAGCAATGCGAGTGCGGGCGAGAGGACTCGAACCTCCAAGGGCTTTCACCCAACGGGACCTAAACCCGCCGCGTCTGCCAGTTCCGCCACACCCGCGAGTCGAGCGACAGTCTACGGGGTCATGCGTCGGTTCAGCGCCCGCGCCGGTGCCTTCTGCGCGGCGAGGTACGCGACCGCACCGAGCATCCCGAACCAGATCAGGGTGACGCTTGCGATCAAGGAGAGAGTCCACACGGTCATGGGTGGACGACTCATTTCTGCGTCTGCCGCCGACACCCTTCCACCCGGATGGGGGATCCGCGTCAGCTGACGAGCTGCTCGATCCGCGCCGCCGCACGCGTCAGCGCGTCGGCGTCGAAGAGATACGGCGTTGCGTTCGGGATCCGTCGCTCCGGCGCGTCGAGCTCGTCGGAGCCGGCGGCCGCGTTGAGCGCAAAGCGCACCGGGATCTCGTGGCACACGACGAGGATGGCCTGCTCGGGGCGCTCGAGCAGCTTCCGGAACGCGCGCGCGTATCGTCGCGCGGCATCGTCGAGGCTCTCGCCGCCGGGAAACGGCTCGTCGCGCCGGTGCGCCCGCTTCCACGCGCGGTAGTCCTCGATCGACGCCCCCTCGAGCTCTCCGACGTCGATGTCGTCGAGCAGCGGCTCGACCAGACGGGGGACGTCGCGGCCGGCGAGCATCGCGTCCGCCGTCTCCCGCGTCCGCTGGAACCGGGTGTGGACGCAGAGCTCGAGCGCCAGTGGCGCGAGCTGGTGCCCGACCTGCTCGGCCTCCGCGCGGCCGTCAGCGGTGATCGGGACCGGAACCGACGGGTCGCCGTTGACGCGGCCCTCGGCGTTCAAGCTCGAGTGCGCGTGCCGGGTCAGCACGTAGAGCGTCACTCGATCGAGGGTACCCCCGCAACCCGGCCCAGAAGGGTCCTGCTTGAATGGACAGGTGCAAACCGAGGTCGAGGAGCTCCCCGAGAACCGTGTCCGGCTGACGGTTCAGGTGCCGTCGCATGACGTGCACCACGCGATCGAGCACGCCGCGACGGATCTCGCGGCGAGCGTCAAGATCCCGGGCTTCCGCAAGGGCAAGGTTCCGCGACAGGTGCTGCTCCAGCGCGTCGGCAAGGACCGCCTGATGGCCGAGGCGATCGACAGTCACATCACAGGTTGGTTCTGGAACGCCGCCGCCCGTTCCCGCCTGCGGCCCGTCGCGCAGCCCGAGTACGACTTCGAGCTTCCTGCGGACGACGACCAGGACTGGGAGTTCACCGCGACGGTGGCCGTGCAGGCGAAGCCCGAGGTGGCCGACTGGACGCAGCTCGAGGTCGGCGCCGTCGAGGCCGAGGTGCCCGAGGAGCTCGTCCAGCAGGAGATCGACGCCGTGCGCGCCACCGTCGCCGAGCTCGTCCCGGTCGAAGGCCGGCCCGTCGGGCCCGCAGACACGGTGATCGTCGACCTCGTCTCGCCGAACGGCGAGACCCGGCGCGACTACGTCGTCGAGCTCGGCCGCGAGGCCGTGGTCGAGGAGATCGAGGCCGGCGTGGCGGGCATGAGCGCAGGGGAGACGAAGGAGATCGACTTCGAGGTCGCCGACGGCACGAAGCAGGCCGTCACGGTGACGGTCAAGGAGATCAAGGAGAAGGTTTTGCCGGCGGTCGACGACGCCCTGGCGCTCGCCGCGACGGAGTTCGAGACCCTCGCCGAGCTGCGTGAGGACATCGAGTCCCGCCTGCGCGGCCAGATCGACGAGGAGATCGAGGCCCAGTTCCGCGCCGACGTCGCCGACGCCCTCGTCGGCGCATCGAAGGTCGACGCCTCCGGCCCGCTCGTCGAAGCGCGCACCCGGGAGCTCTTGCGTGGGCTCGCACGCCAGGTCGAGTCGCGCGGCGTCCAGCTCGACACGTATCTCTCGATGACCGGCCAGAACCCGGACGAGCTGCTCGCACGTCTGCACGAAGAGGCGACACGCTCCGTGGCGCGCGAGCTCGTGCTCGAGGCCGCAGCGGAGAAGCTTGGCATCGACGTGCCGGACGAGGAGATCGAGGCACTCGTGCGCGAGCAGGCCGAAGCCCACGGAGAAGACGCCGAGCAGACGCTGCTGCAGCTCCGCGAGAGCGGCCGGATCGAGACGCTCCGCGACGACATCCGCATGCGCAACGCCCTCGATCGCGTCGCGTCAGAGGTGAAGCGGATCCCGCGCGAGCTCGCCGAGGCGCGCGACGCACTTTGGACTCCCGAAAAGGAAAAGCAGCCAACCGACGCGAAACTCTGGACCCCAGGAAGTTAGGAGCCCCATGGATACCCCCTCGAATCTCATCATCCCCTCCGTCATCGAGCAGACCTCCCGGGGCGAGCGCTTCTTCGACATCTACTCGCGGCTCCTCAACGAGCGCATCATCTTCCTCGGCACCCCGATCGACGACCAGGTCGCGAACCTGATCGTGGCGCAGATGATCCACCTCGAGTCCGAGGATCCCGACAAGGACATCCAGCTGTACATCAACTCGCCGGGCGGCTCGGTGTACTCGGGCCTCGCGATCTACGACACGATGCAGTTCATCAAGCCGGACGTCGCGACGACGTGCGTCGGCATCGCGATGTCGATGGGCGCGCTGCTGCTCGCGGCCGGCGTGGAGGGAAAGCGCACCGCGCTGCCGAACTCCAAGATTCTGATCCATCAGGTGTCGGGCGGATTCCAGGGCCAGGGCACGGATATCGAGATCCAGGCTCGCGAGACGATCAGCCTCAAGCGCCGCCTGGAGGAGATCATCGCGCGCCACACGAACCAGTCCATCGACAAGGTGTCGAAGGACATGGAACGGGACTATTACCTGGATGCCGAGGAAGCTCAGTCGTACGGGATCGTCGACAACGTCGTCGCCCACCGGTAGACGACAGCGCTTTTAAGGGGTAAAAGGAGAAAGAATGGCAAGGGCCAGCGAAGGAAACGAGCAGCTTCTCTGCAGCTTCTGCGGGAAGAGTCAGCGACAGGTCAAGAAGCTGATCGCCGGCCCCGGCGTGTACATCTGCGACGAGTGCATCGATCTCTGCAACGAGATCATCGACGAGGAGCTCACGACTCCCACCCAGCTCGACCTCGACAACCTGCCTCGTCCGAAGGACATCTACACCGTTCTGAACGACTACGTCGTCTCGCAGGAAGAGGCGAAGCGGACGCTGTCGGTGGCGGTCTACAACCACTACAAGCGCGTCCAGATGGGGACCGAGGAGACCGACGTCGAGCTCCAGAAGTCGAACATCCTCCTGCTCGGCCCCACGGGGTGCGGCAAGACGCTGCTCGCCCAGACGCTGGCGCGGATCCTCAACGTCCCGTTCGCGATCGCGGACGCCACGGCGCTCACGGAGGCCGGCTATGTCGGCGAGGACGTGGAGAACATCCTGCTGAAGCTGATCCAGGCCGCGGACTTCGACATCAAGAAGGCCGAGACCGGAATCATCTACATCGACGAGGTGGACAAGATCGCGCGCAAGGCGGATAACCCGTCGATCACGCGCGACGTCTCCGGTGAGGGCGTGCAGCAGGCGCTCCTGAAGATTCTCGAGGGGACGGTGGCTTCGGTACCGCCGCAGGGCGGGCGCAAGCACCCGCACCAGGAGTTCCTCTCGATCGACACGACGAACATCCTCTTCATCTGCGGCGGCGCGTTCGCCGGGCTCGACAAGATCATCGCCCGCCGGATCGGCAAGAACGCCGTCGGCTTCGGCGCCGACGTCCGCTCGAAGAACTCCGAGGAGTCGTCGGAGCTGCTCACGCAGGTGATGCCGGAGGATCTGCTGAACTTCGGTCTGATCCCGGAGTTCATCGGCCGCCTCCCGGTGATCTCGGCCGTGCACCAGCTGCGCCGCGAGGATCTCGTCCAGATCCTCACCGAGCCGAAGAACGCGCTCAGCCGGCAGTACCAGCGCTTCTTCGCCTACGACAACATCGAGCTCGTCTTCACCGAGGACGGGTTGTGGGAGATCGCCGACAAGGCGCTCGCCCGCGAGACCGGCGCCCGCGGCCTGCGCTCGATCATCGAGAGCGCACTGCTCGACGTGATGTTCGAGCTGCCCTCACGCCGCGACGTGACGAAATGCGTGATCACGAAGGAGTGCATCGCGCAGGGGATCCGCCCGACGCTCGTCACGAGCGCCGGGACGTTTGCCGACGACGAGCCCGACGAGGCCGTCGAGCAGCAAACCGCCTGATTTCCCCCGCGCGCGTCTGAGGATCCCGAGGTCGGTGCTCGCGGCCTTGACACGGTTGGCCCTTTCGGAGATAAATCCGGACACCTGAATCGGGTGTCAGGTTAAGCACCCGCTCGTGACCTGGAGGGCTCACATGACACATCGCTGGACGCGCAGCGCGCTCCTTCTCGCAGGGATCGCTCTCGTCGCAGCCGCACTCGCCGGCACTGCAGCCGCCCGCGTCGACGCCAACGGCGCCGCCGCGGCCAAGACGGTCAACGTCGGCTTCATCTACCCCAAGACAGGCGGCCTTTCGGCCTTCGGACAGGAGGAGTTCGACGGTTTCAATGCCGGCCTCGCGTACGTGAAGGGCAAGTGCGGCGGGGACACCATCAAGCCGACCTTCGTCGACGACGCCACCGATCCCGCCACGGCGATCGCCGCTGCGAAGAACCTGATCGGTCAGGGCTACAAGATCCTCGCCGGCACCGGCTCCTCGGGCATCGCGGTCCAGCTCGCGCCGCTCGCCGCACAGAACCAGGTGCTCTACATCAGCGGCGCCGCAGCTGCGGATGCGATCACCGGCCTCAACCGCTACACGTTCCGCGCCGGACGTCAGACGCTCCAGGACGTGCTCGACGCGGCGAACATCTTCCCCCCGAAGTCGACCGGCAAGAAGGTCGTCGTCTTCGCAGAGGACACGGCGTTCGGCGCGGGCAACTACGCCGCGGTGAACCAGATCTTCGGGAGCAGGGGGCACACCGTCTCGAAGATCCTCGTTCCGTTCGGCGCCGCCGACCTGACGCCGTTCGCGCAGCAGCTGAAGAACTCGGGCGCGGACGCGGTCTTCGTCGCATGGGCCGGCTCGAACGGTCCGGCCATGTGGCAGGCGCTGCAGCAGCAGGGCGTGCCGCAGAAGATGACGATCATCACCGGCCTCGCGAATCGCGAGCTCTACGACACCTTCGGGCCGCTCGTGCCGGGCGTGACGCTGCTCTCGCACTACGTCTACCAGGCGCCGCACAACGCGGTGAACACCTGGCTCATCAAGTACATGGCGAAGCAGCACCAGGTGCCGAACATCTTCACGCCGGACGGCTTCGTGACCGCGCAGATGATCTGCCGCGCGATCTCGAAGGGCAATCCGACCGACGTGAACTCGATGATCAGCGCCCTCGAGGGCTGGCAGTTCCTCGCACCCAAGGGCAAGCAGTACATCCGCCCCGCCGACCACGCGATGCTCCAGCCGATGTTCCAGGTGCAGCTCGTGAACGGCGCCAACGGCCACTTCGCCGTCAAGGTCATGAAGACCATCTCGCCGGGGAACGTCCAGCCTCCGGTCACGCCGTTCAAGTAAGCAAGGGCGTGGGCTCTCCGATCATCGCCACACGCAACCTCGGGCTCGACATCGGCGGCGCGAAAATCGTCGTCGATGTCTCGCTCGAGGTTGCCGAAGGCGAGTTGCTCGGGATCATCGGGCCGAACGGCGCCGGGAAGACGTCGCTCTTCAACCTCCTCTCGGGGCTCTACCGGCCGACGGCCGGCTCCATCCAACTGAACGGAAAGGACATCACGCGCCAGCCCACGTACCTGCGTACGCGTGAGGGGATCGGCCGTACGTTCCAGGTCTCGAGCGTGTTCCCGCTGCTGACGACACACGAGAACGTCCGGCTCGCCGCCGAGTCCGCGCTCGGCGGGA
>DATEXK010000432.1:0-15740 GCA_035257065.1 Gaiellaceae bacterium
CGAGCTCGCGGCCGATCTCCCGGTGACACGGCAGGCGGTGGCGAAGCAGCTCGCAATGCTCGCCGACGCCGGCCTGCTCCGTGCAACCCGGACGGGCCGCGAGACGCGCTACGAGCTGACTCCCGGGCCGCTGGAAGACGCCGTCGTCTGGATGGTCGAGGTCGGCGCCCGCTGGGACGAACGGCTGGCCGCTCTCGGGCGCAGCCTTCAGCAGCGTCGTTAGGGCGCGAGTCGCTCGACGATCCAACCGCTGCCGTCGCGCCGGTAGCGGAAGCGGTCGTGCAGGCGGTTCTCGCGGTGTTGCCAGAACTCCCAGGTCTCGGGCCTGAGCCGGTAGCCGACCCACGTCCCGGGCCGTGGGACGTCGCGCCCGTCGAATTCCGCCTCGAGCTCGACGACGCGCCGCTCGAGCGTCTCGCGGCCCGCGATCGCCTCGCTCTGCCGTGATGCATGGGCGCCGATCTGGGCGGCGCGCGGCCGGCCGGCGAAATACGCATCGGCCTCGGCTTCGGGAACGCGGGTGACGTGCCCTTCGATGCGCACCTGGCGGCCGAAGGGATCCCAGTACAGAAGCAGCGCCGCGCGTGGATTCGTCTCGAGCTCCTCCCCCTTCCGGCTCGTCGCGTGCGTGTGGAAGACGATGCCCTGCTCGTCGAACTGCTTCAGGAGCACCATGCGCACCGAGGGTGCACCGTCCACCGTCGCCGTCGCGAGCGCGCCCGCCTCCGGCATTCGCACCGCGACGGAGGCTTCGGCGAACCAGCGCAGGAACGGCACGAGCGGGTCGTCAGGGTCGAGATCGGCACGCCTCAGCGGGCGTTCGCGCTCGCTCACGAGATCAGGGACTGACGCAGCGCGATCGCGACGGCCTGCGTCCGCGTGTCGGCCTCGAGCTTCGCCATCGCCTTGCGTACGTGTGTCCGCACGGTCTCCGGCGAGATGAAGAGCCGCTTGCCGATCTCCTCGTTGGAGAGGCCGTCCGCAAGCAGGCGCAGGACCTCGCGCTCACGCTGGGTCAGCGAGGGGATCTTCTCGGACTGCGCGCTCACGAGGATGCCGGCGAGGACCGGGTCGACGTATGCATCGCCCGCCGCGACCCGCTCGACCGCCCGCACGAGGTCGGGCAAGGGCGCCTCCTTGAGCACGAAACCCCGCGCGCCGACGTCGAGCGCCTCCGAAAGCAGCGCGCGGTCGCCGTAGGCCGTGTAGAAGATGATCGACGTGTTCGGCGCAACCACTGCAGACTTCGTCGCGACCTCGATCCCCGAGAGCCGCGGCATGCGGACGTCGACGATCGCGACGCGCGGGTGCTGCGCCTCGATCTGGACGAGCGCTTCCTGGCCGTCGGACGCGCGGCCGACGATCTCGACCCCGCTCCGCTCCAGGGTGTCCGCGATCGCCGTCAGCATCGCCGGATGGTCGTCGGCAATCACGCAGGTGATCCGCTCGTTCACGCAGGTCAGTCCTTCCTAGATGTCCGAGACACCGAAGTATCTCCTTTCGACTCTTGCCCTAACGGATGAGCAGCGAACCGCCCTGGAGCAGGAGCTCCTGCCCCTGGCTCGCTCCGCCGCCCTTGGCGCGCTCACGGCCGACATCGCCCACGACCTGGCGAACCCGCTCTTTGCCGTCCTCGGGCACGTCGACCTCCTCCTGCTCGACGCCGAGCCCGGCTCGCCCCTGGAGCAACGCCTCCGGCTCGTCAGGCAGACCGCGCTCGAGCTGAAGGACGGCCTGCGTACGCTCCTCGACTTTGCACGCCCCCCCGAGGGCGTGGCGAGCGCGGCGCTCGACGACGCCGCCCGCGTCGCCACGGCGCTCATCCGGCACGGATACGCGAAGGAGCTGCAGATCGCCGCAACGTATCCGGCGGGGCCGGTAGTGGTGGACTGCCCACCCGGCGACGTCGCGCAGGCGGTGCTGCATCTCGTCGCGGCCGCCCGCGAGGCGGCAGGGGACGCCGGATCGATCGAGGTGGTCGTCACCGCGGACGGAGTGCTGCGCGTCCGGCCTGCCGCCGCGGACGGCCTGGGGGTCGTCGCTGCAGGTCGCATCGCGGCCGACCACGAGGGCTCGCTCGAAGCGGACGGCGATGCCCTCGTGTTGCGCCTACCTGTTCGGGCCCATGAGGTAGCGTCCTGACCATGCATGCGTTCGGCGTCACGTCGGTCGTCGAGAAGCTCCGCGAAGCAGGCGGCGGCTATGAGATCGTCCACGACTCGGCCGGCCTCGAGCTCGGCGTCTACGTCCTCGTCGCGCCGGAGGCCGACGAGCAGCAGCCGCACGAAGACGACGAGGTGTACGTCGTGCTCGAAGGCACAGGCATCCTCACCGTCGACGGCAAAGAGGTGCCGGTGAAGGAAGGCGACGCCGTCTTCGTCGAGGCGGGCGCCGACCACCGCTTCACCGCCTACGAGCAGCTGGCGCTGTTCGTGATCTTCGAGCGCGCCCGGGCTTAGAGGCTTGATGTGGATTAGACGTGTGTGCGGGGATGGGCCAGACCAAGCGATTTGGTCGGATCCGGCGTAGGGCATAGCGGTTACTACGTTCAAGCCGGATCCGGGCAAAGCGCGCAGCGTCTGGCACACCATCCGTGCGTGCGTCCAATCCGCATCAAGCCTCTAAAGCGCGGCCCGCAGATCGGCGGGCCGCAAGAGCCGGTTGCCGAGCTCGGCGTCGATCGGCACGAGGTCGCGTACGACGCGCAACACGAGCTCGGCGTCGTCGGAGAACGGGCTGATGATCTTGTTGCCCTTCAGGAGCGCCTTGCCACGCGGGCCCTGGTGCACGGCGAGGTCCCGGTCGGCATAGCCCTTCTCCCGCAGCAAGCCGTTGGCGGTCGCGACCGGGTCGGCGTCCATCACGCCACCCACGCTAACGGAACAGGTCGCGCTCGGCAGGGACGGGGATCTCGCGGGCGCGGCCGTCGCCGCGCAGGTCGAGCCCACGAACGATCGTCACGGGGATCCGGTCGAGCTTCCCGGAGACCAGCTGCGCCGCGCTCGCGATCTCGTCGGCGACGGCGATCACGGTCGAGCGCAGCTCGTGGCCCACCGGATCGCGCCGGCCCTTCAGATCCTGGAGCACGACGATGCCGGCGGCCCCGATCGCAACGTCGATCGTGCCCTGGCGCCAGGGTCGCCCGAAGGAGTCGGTCACGATCACGCCGATCTCGCGGCCGCTTCGCTCACGGAGCGTCTCGCGGAGGGCTGCCGCCGAAGCGTCGGAATCGAGCGGCAGGAGGATGAGCGTTCCGGCCTCCGTCGTGTTCGACGCATCGACGCCGGCCGACGCGCAGATGAAGCCGTCGTGCGTCTCGCAGATCACGAGCGGCGCGCGAATCCGAACGATGCTCTTCGCCTCGCGCAGAATCGCCTCGATGCGGCGCGGATCTTCCTCGTCGCCTGCGATCTCGCGCGCCCGCTCGGACGGCTCGATGTCGTCGAGGCGCACGGTACGTCCCTCGATCTTCGAGATCGCCTTCTGCGCGACAACGACGATGTCGCCGTCCTCGAGCTCGACCCGATCCAGGATCAATGCAGCGAGGTCGTCCCCTTCGCGGAGCTCCGGAAGCTGCTCCACGGGAAAGACGGAGTAGCCGCTCACGGAAGGCCGACGACGCGAACGCCGGCGTGGCCCTTGTAGCGCTTGTTCAGGTTGACGATCACGGCCGTCATGCCTTCGAGGGCTCGTGCGCTCGCGAGCGGCCCGGCGTCGAGCGCGCGACCGGAGACGACCTTCGACGCGAGCTCCAGCGCGAGCTCCTTGGCCACGCTGTCGTCACCGCAGACGAGCGCATCCCCGTCCGCCTTGCCCTCGGCAAGCGACGCGGCGGCGAGTGAATGCAGGCCCGCTGTCACCGGCGCATCGAGCACCTCCTGCGTGCGCTCCGCGATCGATTGCGCGTCCGCCGTCGGGAAGACACCGCGCTTCGTGAAGCGAAGCTCGCTCGCGACGCTCAACACGGGCGTGTCCCCGATCGCAGCGGCGAGGTACACCGCGGTCGGCAGCGCGGCATCCGACTTCACGGCGAGCACGACGATGTCCACGCCGCGCACCGCATCTTCGTTCGAGGCTCCGGCGGCGCCCACCTCCGCAGCCTTCTCGGCCGCGCGGCCGGCGTCGCGCGAGCCGATCACGACGTCCTCGCCGGCGGCGACGAGCTGCTTTGCGAGGGCGAGACCGAAGTCACCGGTTCCGCCTACGACGGCGATCCTCACGCGGGCACCACACCCAGCGCGGTCTCCGCGAGCCTGCGCCGCGCTCCTGCGTCGCTCATCAGCGTGCGCGTGACGACCGGGCGCACGTCACCGAGCCCCTCGAGGTCGTCGGCGTCGGCTTCGTCGAGCACGATCGAGTCGATGAGACCCGCGTAGCAGCCTGCGACATGGCGGGGCGACGTGCCTCCGGCGATGCGCGCGAGCATGCGGTCGGCTGGTCCCTTCACCGCGCGGCCGCCGATCAGCGGACTGATCGCGACGCACGGAACGCGCCGTCGCGCGAGCGCGTCGCGAATTGCGGACACGGCGAGGATCGGCTCGATCGACACGTACGGGTTGCTCGGCGCGACGAGCAGCAGATCGGCGGCGTCGATCGCTTCGAGAACACCGGGAGCCGGCGTGGCCGAGTCGGCGCCCTCGTAACGCACACGTTCGGCCTCGTCGCGGTGCCCGCGCGCGACGAACCATTCCTGGAACGAGAACTCGCCGGCCTCGGTGCCGATCCACGTGCGCAGCCGGTCGTCGGTCGCCGGCAGCAGGCGGGTCGCCACACCGAGCGCCGCGCCGATGCGCGCCGTCACCGCGGAAAGCGGCTCCCCGGCGCGCAGCGCCTGTGTCCGGACGAGATGCAACCCGAGGTCACGGTCACCGAGGCTGAACCATGCCTCGCCGCCGAGCGAGGCGACCGTCTCGAGGGCCTGCCACGTCTCGCCCGAGCGGCCCCAGCCACGCTCCTCGTCGTTCAGTCCGGCGAGTGCGTAGAGGATCGAGTCGAGGTCAGGCGATACGACCATGCCGAGAACCTCGACGTCGTCGCCCACATTCCCCACGACCGTCACGTCGGCAGGCTCGGCGACCTCCGCGACCCCGCGCACGAAACGCGCGCCGCCGACACCGCCCGAGAGAATGACGATCTTCACTGCGACGCTCCGACCGGAAGCTCGAACAGGCACGCCTGCGTGCGCGGGCCGCAGCGCAGCTGCAAACGCTGGAGGTCATCGAGCGTGTCGACGTCCTCCGCGAGGTTCGGAATGGTCGCCGCGACAGCCTCGAGCCCGAGCTCGCGCGCATGTGCGCGGAAGCGCACTGCGCTGTCAGGCCCGTAGACGGGGGCGAACGCCTCGGACGCCGAAAGGCCCAGCGCGTTCGTCGTTCCGTCGAGCGCCTCGACGAGCGCGATACCGCGGGTCGGCGTGGCCGCGAGCAGCGCACGGAGGTCGTCCGGCACGACGCAGGGCACGTCCGCGTTCACGATCAGAATCGGACCGGGCGCGAGATCGGCGAGCGCGGCGACCACGGCAGGCCCCTGACCCGCGCCGGGATCCGCCACAACCTCGGCGCCGAGCTCTCGCACGATCGTCGCGGCCTCGTCGTCCGCCGTCACGACGCGCGGAGCTCCGACGGCTCCGGCCGCCGCGAGCACATCGCCGAGCATCGCAAGCGAGAGGGCGCGCCGGGCGTGCCCCGAGGCGTGCAGGCGCGTCTTGCCCTCGACTCCGGCAAACGGAATGACGACCGTCGGCATTGGGAGAGACTAGCCGGGCTGCCATCGGTCACGGCTCGTAAGCGATACTCGGCGAGATGCACGTGCTCGCAACGCAACGCCTGCCGGGCCCTGCCTGGGACGAGCTCGACGACGTGGAGATCGGGGCGCTGGACCGGCGACGCGACGACGTCGAGGCGCTTGTCGCGCCGGGCGTGCGGATCGACGACGCGGTGCTCGACCTGTTTCCCGCGCTCCGCCTCGTCGCGAACTTCGGTGTCGGGTACGACCAGGTCGACGTCGCCGCGTGCCGCGCGCGCGGCGTCGAGGTGACGAACACGCCGGGCGTGCTCGACGCCGCGACGGCGGATCTCGCGTTCGCGCTCCTGCTTGCCACGCGCCGGCGGCTCGTCGAGGGCGACGGCCATGTGCGCTCCGGGCGCTGGGGGACGGGCTGGTCGCAGACGCCGTTCCTCGGCCGCGACGTGAGCGGCTCGACCCTCGGCATCGTCGGGCTCGGGCGGATCGGCAGCGCGCTCGCACGGCGGGCGCGCGGCTTCGACATGCGCATCCTCTATCACCAGCGAACGAAGCTCGACGAGCCCGGGCTCGAGTTCCGCTCGCTCCCGGAGCTGATGCGGGAATCCGACGTCGTCTCGATCCACGCACCCCTCACGCCGCAGACCAAAGGGCTCATCTCACGCGACCAACTGGCCCTGATGCGCGACGGCGCAACGCTCGTGAACGCCGCACGTGGCGCGCTCGTCGACGAGGGCGCACTCGTGGAGGAGCTGGTCTCGGGCAGGATCAGCGCGGGGCTCGACGTGTTCGTGCACGAGCCGGCGGTGCCGGAAGCGCTCTTCGGGCTCCCGAACGTCGTGCTGACGCCGCACATCGGCAGTGCAACGGTCGAGACGCGTGCGGCGATGACGCGGGTCGTGGTCGACAACCTGCTCGCCGCCGAGCGCGGTGAGCCGCTGCTCACGCCCGTGATCTAGAGGGCTAGTAGGCGCCCTGGCCGGGGCGGCCGGCGCTGATCCACTCGCGGAGCTCGTACCAGTGGCTCTGACGGAGCGCCTCGGCGACGCGTGCGTCCGTGTGCGCCGCGTAGAAGACGTTCTTGTCCAGGTCGGCGCAGATCGCGACGTCGGCGAGCGAGGTGTCCTTGACGAGCATGAGCGCATCCGCCGGAAGCTGGGCCTCGGCGACGGTGTAGTGCTTGAACTGGAGCTCGGGAGCGAGCTCCATCAGGTCGGGCCAGTCGGGGCAGGTGCGCGAGCTCATGCTCTCTCCAGTTCTGCGGCGGGCGGCGAGTCCTCCAGCGACCAGCGCCCATCGAGGCGCACAAGGCCGCGATTCTCGTCAGACGGGTAGACCACGAAGACACGCGCGTCGTCGAACGAGTGGTACACCGTCTGGCCGTCGTCGTCGGTGAGATCGGCGCGGAGGTGCAGCCTTCCGTCGGAAAACGGTGGGCGATCGACGTCGAAACGCAAAGGCAGCGTACGGGTGTCAGTGCCCCACCCGAGCCCCGCGGTCGAGACCTCACCGGAGGCGGCGAGACCGGCCGCATCGTCGCGCAGCTCCCACACGAGACGCGGCGCCGCGATCGAGCGCTCGGCAACGACGTCGACGGCGATCGCGAACGGCTCCCCGGAGAGCAGCTGCATGCGCTCGCTGCCGTCAGAGCCGAGCAACCGAACCCGCTCGACGCGTGCGATGTCCCCGCCCCACTCCTTCAGGCCGGCGGCGCGCTCGTCAGGCTCGCGCTCGCCCGCGAGCAGGCGGCGATACTCGACGATCGCCTCGTGCGACGGCCCACTGAACGCGACGAGGCCGTCCTTCAGCAGCACGGCGCGATCGCAAAGCCGCTCGACCGCAGCGGCATCGTGCGAGACGAACACGATCGTCCCGCCGCGCTGCTTGAACTCGAAGATCTTTCCGAAGCACTTGCGCTGGAACGCCTCGTCGCCGACGGCAAACACCTCGTCGAGCAGCAGCACGTCGGCTTCGATGTGCGCCGCGATCGCAAAGCCGAGCCGCATGTACATACCCGACGAGTACGTGCGCACAGGCAGGTCGATGAAGTCCTCCAGCCCGGCGAACGTAACGATCTCGTCGAGCTTCTCGCGGATCGCCGCCCGCCCGAGCCCGTGGATCGAGCCGTTGAGGTAGACGTTCTCGCGCCCCGTCAAGTCGGGATGGAATCCGGCACCGAGCTCGAGCAGCGAGCCGATGCGTCCGCCGACCGCGACTCTGCCCGAAGTCGGTTTGATGATTCCCGAGAGCAGGCGCAGCAGCGTCGTCTTGCCGGAGCCGTTCCGACCGACGAGGCCGACGGCGCTCCCGGGCTCGACGGCGAACGACACGTCCCGCAGCGCGACGACGTCCGAGCCGCGCACGCGGCCGCGCGCGACGATCAGATCCTTGAGCGCACGGTTCTCACGCGGATACACGCGAAAGCTCCGCGCAGCGTGCTCGACGACGATCTCCCCGTGCCTCATGCTCGTGACGGTACTCCCAGCGCGCGCCGAGCGATGCCGGCGAGCGTCCGTACGAACGCCGGATCGGCGTTGGGCATCTCGATGCGATCGACCCGCAGGCCGAGCTCCGCCGCCCGCTCCTGCGCCTCGACGTCGAGGTCCCAGCGGATCTCGAGATGATCCGAGACGAAGCCCACGGGGCAGATCAGCACATCCTCGACGCCGTCCCGGCGTAGCGCGGCGAGGTGATCGAGGATGTCGGGCCCGAGCCACGGCTCACCGGTCGGGGACTCGCTCTGGAAGGAGAAGCTCCACCGGTCGCCGATGCCCGAGGCCTCGGCGACGAGGCCGGCGGTCTCGAGCAGCTGATCTTTGTAGGGGTCGCCCATGGCGAGGATCCGCTCCGGCAGTGAGTGCGCCGTGAAGACGACGTGTGACTGCGTGCCGCGCACGCGGTCGGCGAGCAAGGCGATGAAGCCTGGCTCGTCGTGCCAGCGCTCGACGAACGAGAGCTCCGCGCGGCCGGCGAGCGCTTGCTCGAGCAGGTCCCGATAGCCCTTGATCGACAGCGCGGAGTAGTGCGGTGCGAGCACGAGGCCCACTACGCGGTCGGCACCGCCTGCGACCGCCGATTCCGCCGCGTCGGCTATCCGCGGTTGCCAGTGCTTCATGCCGGTGTACACCGGCAGGCCGAGATCCGCTTCGAGCGCCGCGCGCATCTGCTCAGTGATCGCGTTCAGCGGGGACGAGTCCTCGATGCCGAGCCTGCGGTAGCGCTCGACGAGGTCGGCGAGGTTCTCGGGCGCGATCGGACGACCGCCGCGGATGTCGGCGTAGTACGCCGGGACGTCGGCCAGCCGCTCGGGCGAGCCGTACGCCATCAGGATCACGGCTTCGCTCACACGATCACGCTAGCTCAGACGCGAGCCTCGACCGTGCGCTCCTGCACGAGCGCGGTGAGGCGGGTCAGGAGCTCGGGATCGGTGTCGGGTAAGACGCCGTGACCGAGGTTGAAGATGTGGCTGCCGCGCGCTGCCGCGCGCGCGAGAATGTGCATCGTCTCGGCCTCGACTCTCGCCCATGGCCCGAGCAGCAACGCAGGATCAAGGTTGCCTTGGAGGGCCCGATCCTCGGGCACGACTTCGATAGGGAGCCGCCAGTCGATCCCGATCACGTCGCCGCCTGCCCGCATCATCCGTCGCAGGACTTCCTCGGTCACTCCGGTTCCGAAGTGGATCGTGGGCACGTCGACGGCCGCGAGGATCCGCGCCGAATAGGGCTCGACGAACTCCTCGTAGTCGGCGGGAGACAACGCGCCGACCCAGGAGTCGAAGAGCTGGATGACGTCCGCGCCCGCGTGCACCTTCGCGGCGACGTACCGCGCCGACTGTTCGGCGAGCCGGTCCATCAACGCATGCCACACGGCGGGCTCGCGATACATCAGCGCCTTCGTCCGGGTGAAGTCCCGGCTCGGCTTGCCCTCGACGAGGTAGCCGGCCACCGTGAAGGGGCCGCCGCAGAAGCCGATCACCGCTTTCTCGGCGTCGAGCTCGCGGCGGACGATGCGCACCGCCTCGAGAATCGGCCCGGCCCACTCCTCCGCCTCGCCGACGCGCAGACGCTCGACGTCGGCGAGCGTCGCGACCGGATGCTCGATCACCGGGCCGACACCTTCGACGAGCTCGAGCGCGACGCCCATGCCGAGCACCGGCGACATGATGTCGGCGAACATCACAGCCGCATCGACGCCGTGCCGGCGCACGGGCTGCAGCGTCACCTCCGCGCAGAGCTCGGGCGTGCCCGCGACGTCGAAGAACCCGTACCGCTCGCGGATCGCCCGATACTCCGGCAGCGAGCGGCCGGCCTGGCGCATGAACCACACCGGCGTGCGCTCGACCGGTTCGCGCAGCGCCGCCCGAACGAGGAGAGGCCGAGTCACCTGCCTAGACTAGCCCCGGCATGACTGCCTCAGGCCCTCTCGTCGCGCGCTGGCGGACGCTGGAGCGCGCCCCCGTCGAGGCGGGCGCGCTGCAGCAGGCGACGATCGAGGTCGAGAACGCGGGCTCCGCGACCTGGCGCACGCGGGGCGCCGACGACGGGCTGTTTCTCGCCTACCACTGGCTCGACGAGCGGGGAAACCCGATCGTGTGGGACAGCCCGCGGACGCCGCTCGAGCGCGCCGTCGCCCCGGGCGAGACGCTGCGGCAGCGGCTCTCCCTGCGCGGCCCGATTCCGCCGGGCCGCTACCGGCTCGCCGTCGACCTCGTCGAAGAGCGCCGCTTCTGGCTCGCGGAGATCGGCAACCCACCGTACGAGGAGGACGCCGACGTGCTGCCACGCGACGCGAGCGGCGCCCGCGCATTCCTCGGAGACGGCGCCGAGCGCGCAGACGACTGGGACGAACGCGTTCGTGCGCTGCACGAGGAGGGGTATGCCGCGGTCGGCGGCGCGATCGAGGTCGAGCGCGGCCTCTTGCGCCGGAGCGATCCCGAGCTCGCACCGTACGAGGCGGGCGGCGGCCGTCATCCACGCTTCGCGCATCCGCTCGTGTGTCCGTCGCTCTTGCCGCCGCTCGAGCCGAACTGCACGGTCGCCGGCTTGCCTGCCTACCGGCCGGAGGGCGACGAGCCGTCGATGTTCGACGGCAGGCTCGTGATCAGACTTCGATCGCGATCTGATCGTCGACGCGGCTGAAGACGAACGCGCCGAGCGCGAGCGCGAGCACGGTGGCGACGACGAGATAGAGGGCGTCGCCCCAGAAGGGCAGCCGGCCGAGGAAGAGCGGAGCCCGAATGGCTTCGACGGCCGGCGAGAGCGGGTTCAACCAGTGGATCGCCTGGATGGCGTGCGGGTGGTGCTCGGCGCCGGGCACGCCGCTCAGCGGATAGATGATCGGCGTGAGGAAGAACCACGGCACGAGCAGGGACGCGACGATGAACTCCACGTCGCGGAAGAGAACGTTGAGCGATGCCGCCATGAGCGCGAGCCCCGCGACGAACGCAACGAACACCGCCGCGATCGGAACTGCGAGCAACTCCGTGGCACGCGCACGCGGCAACACGACGAAGTCCACGACGAGCAGCAAGACGATCATCACGCCGAAGCTGACGAGATGGGCGGCGACCACCGAGAGCGGCACGAGCTGTCGCGGGAATCGCGTCTTGCGGATGAGATTCGCGTTGTCCAGCATCGACCGAGTCGACGACTGCAGTGCCGCCCCGAAGAAGGTCCAGGGCGCGAGCCCGCCGAGCAGGAACAGCCAATAGTGACCACCGTTCGAGAACGGCGACTTCCAGACGACGCCGAAGACGAGCAGGTACACCGCCATCAGCATCACGGGGTTCGCAACCGTCCAGAGCACGCCGAGCGCGGAGCCGCGGTATTTCGCGTGCAGGTCGCGCCGGAAGAGATTCGCGAACAGATCGCGATAACGCACGACGTCCCCGTACACGGCGAGTGCGCTCATGCGCCGCGCTTGCGTGCGTAGATCGACGTGCCCGCATACCGCGCTGCCGAGAGATGCGCGAGCGTGCCGAGAGTCATGCCGACCTTCGGCACACGCGACAGGAAGTACCCGAAGGGCACCGGTGGCCAGCCGTCCGACCGCTCGAGCCCCCGGATGACGAGCCCGGCCCGCGTGAAGGCCACCGCGTACGCCCACACGGTGTGAACGTGCTCGTTGATCCCGAGCTCCTTCTCGCCCGCCTGCTCGGGGTTCTCGGAGCTGCGAAGCACGCCGCGGATCCCCTCGTTCAACCCGGCCACGATCCCGCCGGGACGGGTCACCCGCGCCATCTCCTTCACCATGCGCGTCAGGTCGAGGGCGTGATGGAGCGTCGCGACGCAATAGGTGACGTCGAAGCTCGCGTCCGCGAACGGCAGGTGCTCGCCGTCCGCCTGCACCCGTGAGAAGTCGCCGTAGAACGCGCCGCGTCCGAGGCCGATCTTCGGGTCGACGAGGATGTCGGTCGCCACGTACTCCGAGTCGCGCTCGAGCCAGAACCGCGACCCCCAAGCCTTCGCCGCACCGACCTCGAGAATGCGGAGACCTCGGGCGCCTGCGATGTAGCGGTCGAGCAGAACCTGGAACGAATGGCCGTTCGCCAGCCAGTTCGGATCGTTCCAGCCGAGCTCGCGGTTCACGAACGGCAGGACTGCGTCGACGGCGTCGTCGGGCTCGTACCACCCTTCGGCCTGCGCCTTCTCGAGCCAGCCCTCCGCCTCGCGCAGCTTCTCGCGCGCGCCCGGCAAGCCCTCGTGGAGCATCAACGGGATCCCGTCCCCCGTGATCTCGAACGTGCGGCCGCAACCGCTGCACTGGAGCGCTTCGCCCGCCTCGGCGAGCTGGGCGCGGCAGAACGGACAGCGGATGAGCTCGAGCAGCGGCGTCTTCACGTCGGAGGCAACCTACCGTGGAGGGAAGGACAGTGGGTCGCCCCCAAACACACCGCTTACAGCGGTTGGTTACGCTGGACCGCGTGCTACCAGCCGCACGAGACCCGCGGCGGAGGCGTGCTGCGCCGTGACGGTCGCCGCGGCCGCATTTGCTGCCCTTCCTGCCAGCGTGCTGACGATCTGGGCGCTGCTGCATACTCCGGCCGCTCGGCACGTCGTCGCTGCCCCGCGGGCCGACCGCTGGCATACGACCTCGACGCCCCTGCTCGGCGGCAGCGGCTTCCTCGCGGGCATCCTCGTCGCGGTGGGTATCGCTCTTGCCGCCGGGGAGATCCCTGCGAGCCGTGAGCTCGGCGGCATCCTCGCCGGCTGCGCGCTCATCTTCGCCGCCGGACTGGTCGACGACATCTTCGGTCTCTCGCCGATCGCGAAGGTCTTGGCGCAGATCGCAGCCGCGGCAATCGTGCTCGTCTCGGGCGTCCGCGTCGAGATCGTCTCGAACGGGATCGCCGCGACGGCAATCGGCGTGCTCTGGCTCGTGGGCATGACAAATGCGTTCAACCTGCTCGACAACATGGACGGCCTGGCCGCAACGCTGGCCGCGATCGCGTGCGGGTTCTTCGCGATCGACGCGTTCACCGTCCACCCGAGCAACCTGGTGGCAACCCTCTCGCTCGGCCTGCTCTTCGCGTGCCTCGGGTTCCTGCCGTACAACGTGCGCCTCGGCCGTCGCGCCGCCGTCTTCATGGGTGACAGTGGCAGCCAACTGCTGGGGTTCGCAGTCGCGGCCCTCGGCCTGGCTTCGAGCTGGACCGTGGCCGGATCGACGGTCGCCACACTGCTGCTGCCGCTGCTCGTCCTGGCGGTGCCGATCCTCGACACGACGCTCGTCACGGTCGTCCGCCTGCTCGAGGGACGGCCGGTGACGAAGGGAGGGCGCGACCACACGTCGCACCGGCTCGTCTACCAGGGGCTCTCGGACAAGCGCGCTGTCGTATTTCTCTGCGTCGTCTCAGCCGCGCTCGGTCTGACGAGCCTCGCCTACAAGGTCCTCGACGACACGCGCGTGACGCTCGCCGGAGTTCTGGTCACGTTCGCCGTCCTCGTGCAGTTCGGCAGCTTTCTCGCCGACGTGAACCGTGCACCGTCCGCGGAAGCACCGACGTTCATTCGCTCGCTGCTCGTGCACCGGCGGAGGCTCGTCGAGGTCATCGTCGACTTCGCGCTGATCAGCGCGTCGTTCGTCACGGCATATGCAATCAGGCTCCAGAATGCAGGGTCGATCTGGGACCGTCACGTCGTGCATCTCGCGCTGCCGGCGCTGCTCGTGGCGCGGTACGTCGCGTTCATCATCTTCGGCCTCTACCGCGGCGTGTGGCGGTACGCCGGAGCGCGCGACGCGGCGAGTGTGTTCGCCGCGGTGCTCGTCTCGGAGGCGGCCGTGTTCTTCTTCATCTGGGCGACGATGCCGTGGAACGGCTTCCCGCGGGGCATCTTCCTGATCGACCTCCTGCTTTGCACCGCTCTCGTCGGAGGGGCGCGCTTCTCGGAGCGGGCTGTCGGACGCGGCATCGGCTCTTTCGTCGGACGCCGGAATCAGCGCCGCGCGCTGATCGTCGGCGCGGGTCGCAGCGGCCGGAGCGTGCTGCGAGAGTTGCGCGAGACGCCGGGCGAGCGCGTCGTCGCGTTCGTCGACGACGACCCGAACCTTCGTCGGCGGCGCATCCAGGGCGTGCCGGTAGTGGGAACCCTCGACGAGATCGGGTGGGCACTCGGAAGGTTCCAGCCCGACACCGTTCTGGTCACGATTCCGGACGCTCCGCGCGAGCGGATCGACGCGATCATGGAGGCCTGCAACCGCGCGGAGATCGTGTGCAGGTTCGTTCGCCGCCAGATCGATCTCGATCCTTCCGTGGCTCTCGGCGCAGCGGTCGAGTGAGCACTACGACCGCACCGCCCGACGCGCCGCAGGTCGCGCGTCGACGGACGCACGCCGACCGGTTCCTGGCGGCCGTCCCGCTTACAACGGTCTATGTCTGGCTTTGCATGCTCTATCTCGTCGAGGCCTGGAAGCGCGTCACGCCGTGGCTCTTCGGGGACGAGCTCGAGCTGACGCAGCTCTCGCGCTCGATCGCAGCCACCGGTCACGCGGCACGGCGCGGCGTGGCTCACGGGCCCGACTCGCTCTACACGTACCTCACGGCTCCCGTCTGGCTGATCAACGATGTCGCTAACGCGTACTCCGGGATCAGATACCTCGACGTGTTCGTGATGACGTCCGTCGTATTCCCGACCTATCTCCTCGCGCGACTGATCGTCGGCCGTCGCGCTGCGCTCTTCGCCGCGGCGGGCGCAGGCGCAATCCCCTCGCTCGCCTACTCGTCGTGGATCGTCGAAGAAACGCTCGCCTATCCGTATGCGGCCTGGTCGATGTTCCTGATCGCGAAAGCCCTCGTTGAACGCCGCCGCTCGCGACGCTCACATGCCTGGATGGCAGCTGCCGTCCTCTCTGCGCTGATCGGGCCGGCCGTTCGCGGTGAGCTCATCGTCCTCCCCATCGTCCTCGCGCTTGCCTTCCTCTTTGCGCGCTGGTCTACAGCGGCAGCGAAGCAGCGGCGAGCCGCCTGGTCGATCGGAGACTGGGCCGGCGTGATCCTCCTGGCCTTCGGCGCGATCTTCGTGATCAGCGGCGCGCTCAGCCACCAATCGCAGGAGTGGTACGGCGTCACCACGTTCTACAAGCACCGGTCGCTCGTGATGGGCGATTGGGCCGCGGGAGCTCTTGCGATCGGCATCGGCGTGATTCCGCTCGTCGCAGGTCTGGCCGCCTTGTTCCGGGCCCCGGGCGAGCAGCCGACCCGCGAGCTCCGCATGGTCCGATCCGTGACGGTCGCCGGTCTGATCGGGTTCGGCCTGTACACCGCGCTGAAGTCGGCCTATCTCTCGACGCAGTTCGCGACCCGGGTCGAGGAGCGGAACTTGATCTACATCGCGCCGCTCCTCTTCGTCGGCACGGCACTGGTCCTGGAACGTCGCCGCGTCAACGCCTGGGCTTTCGCGGCCGCGGCCGCGTATGCGTTCTATCTGGTCGGCTATGCCCTCTATCACGTCGTCGGCTCGCCCTACGAAATGGGCATCCAGCTCTATTCCGATTCGCTG
>DATEXK010000433.1:0-4604 GCA_035257065.1 Gaiellaceae bacterium
GCCGCCGCGCCGCCGTCGGCCGGCGTCTCCGCTTCCGCAACGACTACCTCGCGGCAACAGGAGGCCGTGCGTCCGCTGCCGATCCGCCGGCTCGTACCGGTCGACGCGGGCACGCTCGACCTGCCGGTGCAGGATGCCGCCGCCGCATCGTTCGGCGGCGGCGCAGTGCTGCTCGGCGGTCTCACCGCGGCCGACACGTCGCGCGACGACATCGTGACCGTCTCGCGCTCCGGCTCTCGTGGAGTCGGGCGGCTACCCGGTGTCGTGCACGACGCTGCGGCGGTCACGATCGGCAAGCTGTCCTTCCTCTTCGGAGGCGGCACCGGCCCGTCGCAGATCGACACCATCGTCAGGGTCGATCCACGCACCGGCGCGGCAGAGGCGATCGGCCACCTCCCGTCGGGCAGCTCGGACCAGGCCGGAGCGGCGATCGGCGGAACCGCATACATCGTCGGCGGCTACACGGGCTCGCGCTGGCTCGACACGATCGTCGCCTGGAAGCCCGGCGGTCGCGCGCACGTCGTCGCCCACCTTCCGTCGGCCGTTCGCTACGCGGCCGTCACGGCGGTCGGCGGCAGGCTGATCATCGCGGGCGGCTCGCTCCCCACCGGCGTCGCCACCGATGCCGTCTACGAATACGTGCCCGCCGCGGGCCGCGTCTTCCGGATCGGTCGTCTCCCGGCGCCGACGACGCACGCGGCGGCCGCGACGCTCGGGTCGATCGCCTACGTCGTGGGTGGGCGCGGCGCGTCCGTCGGCACGCCGACCGACCGGATCGTCGGCATCGACGTCGCGAAGCGGAAGGTCGTCGTCGCGGGCGCGCTCCGGCAGCCCCTGTCCGACCTCATGGCCGTCGGAACGCCGACCGGCATTCTCGTCGCCGGCGGCAGATCGGCGGTGGGCACGGTGGCGAGCATCGTCGAGCTTCGCCCGCGCGGCGCGGTTCGCGCGACCGCCGCTGCGCTCGCGCTTCCAGGTGTTCCGCCGCTCGTGGACAAGCAGAACGTCTATGCGGCGGATCGTGTCGGGAACTTCAGCCCCGTCGTCCGCAACGCCCTCCCGTACGTCTACGTGCCGAACAGCGACAGCAACACGGTCGACGTGATCGACCAGCGCACGTTCAAGATCGTTCGCCATTTCGCGGTCGGCGCACTCCCGCAGCACATCGTTCCCGCCTACGACCTGAAGACGCTGTACGTCACGAACGACAACGGCAACAGCTTGACGCCGATCGACCCGAACACCGGCAAGCCCGGCGCGACGATTCCCGTCGACGACCCGTACAACATGTACTTCACGCCCGACGGCCGTTACGCGATCGTCGTCGCCGAACGCCTGCACCGCCTCGACTTCCGCGACGCCCATTCGTTCGCGCTGCACCACTCGTTGCCGGTGCCGTGCTCGGGCGCCGACCACATGGACTTCTCCGCCGATGGGTCGTACGCGCTCGTCAGCTGCGAGTTCTCCGGGATGATTCTCAAGGTCGACATCCGGACGGAGCGCGTCGTCGACACGCTCACGCTGCGCGCGGGCGCCGCTCCCCAGGACGTGAAGCTCTCGCCCGACGGCAAGGTCTTCTACGTCGCCGACATGAACTCGAGCGGGGTATGGCTCATCGACGGCGTGAACCTCCGGGTGCTGCGCTTCATGCCGACGGGTGCGGGTGCGCACGGGCTGTATCCCAGCCGCGACTCGCGCTATCTCTACGTCACCAACCGGGCCGGCGGCTCGATCTCGGTCGTCTCGTTCCGCACCCGCCGGATCGTCAAGACGTGGCACATTCCCGGCGGCACACCGGACATGGGCAATGTCTCGGCCGACGGGAAGGTGCTGTGGCTCTCCGGCCGCTGGAGCGCCGAGGTGTACGCGATCAGCACGAAGGACGGGCATCTGCTGGCGCGGATCCCCGTCGGCCGCGGCCCGCACGGGCTCTGCGTCTGGCCGCTGCCGGGCCGGTACTCGCTCGGGCACACCGGCATCCTGCGCTGACGCGCGCTCAGGAGTCGTTGCGGCTAAGCGCGGCCGATTCCCAGAGGACGCCGGCGCGCTTGCGTGTCTCGAGCGTCAGCCCGTGCTGCGTTGCGACGGAGACGATCTTGTCGACACGGTGCGCGTACGTGCGGAATCCGCAGCGCGACAGTCGGAGGATGAGATTGAAGGCCCGGGCTCCGACTCGGATGATGCTGCGGTCCTGCGGGTACGTCAGCAACAGCGTGCGCCGCGTATGGTCGGCGGCCTCGCCGATAAGCGAGTCGACGTCGGGATAGCAGCAGACGACGCGGTGCAGCACGACGACGTCGTGCTGCTCGACCGATGCTCCATCCGCGACGAAGTCTCCGACGCGCCGGTCGACGCGGTCTGTGAAGCCCCGCTCTGCGAGCAGCGCTTCGGCCTCTGTTTCGTAGGCGCCCGAGAGCTCGATGCTCGTCGCCCGCGCCGCTCCGGCCTGGAGCAGCTCGAGCTCGATTGCGCCGATTCCACCGCCGACGTCGAGCACGCTGGAGTCGCGAACGTCGCCGGCGAGCTCCAGCAGCGTGCGCTCCGTGCCCGCGAGACCGCGCCGGCGATAGCGCCGTGCGTCGTTCGCCGCAACCCGCCGGTTGAACAGCCGGCTGGTCTCGGACTGGGTGCAACAACCCGCCACGAGACGAAGCGTACGCGCACTACAGTGATTTCGATGAGCAGCGACTACATCTACACGATGTACAAGGCCGACAAGTTCTACGGCTCGGACCGGCAGGTGCTGGCGAACATCTCGTTGTCGTTCCTGCCCGGTGCGAAGATCGGCGTTCTCGGCCCGAACGGCGCGGGCAAGTCGACGCTGCTGCGGATCATGGCCGGCAAGGAAGAGCCGTCTTCCGGCGTCGCTGAGCTCGCACCGGGGGCGACGGTGGGCTTCCTCGAGCAGGAGCCCTACCTCGATTCGGAGAAGGACGTGCGCGGCAACGTCGAGGACGGCGTGCGCGAGCTCCGCGACCTGCTCGACCGGTTCAACGCGATCTCCACCGCCTTCGCAGAGCCGGACGCGGACTACGACACGCTGCTCGCCGACCAGGCCAAGGTGCAGGACGCGATCGATCGCGCCGACGCGTGGCAGCTCGAGGAGCACCTCGATCATGCAATGGACGCATTGCGGCTGCCGGACGGCGATCGCGACGTCACGACGTTGTCGGGCGGTGAGCGACGCCGCGTCGCGCTCTGCCGGCTGCTGCTCTCGTCGCCCGGCCTGCTGCTGCTCGACGAGCCGACGAACCATCTCGACGCAGAGTCGGTCGCGTGGCTCGAGCGCTTCCTCGCCGACTACAAGGGCACGATCGTCGCCGTGACGCACGACCGGTACTTCCTCGACAACGTCGCCGGCTGGATCCTCGAGCTCGACCGCGGCAAGGGCATCCCCTTCCAGGGCAACTACTCGTCGTGGCTCGAGCAGAAGCAGGAGCGGCTCGCAATCGAGGAGAAGACGGAGTCGGCGCGCCGCCGGACGCTCGCCCGCGAGCTCGAATGGGTTCGCATGAGCCCGCGCGCGCGCCATGCGAAGTCGAAGGCGCGCCTCGGCGCTTACGAGACGCTGCTCGCCGAGGAGCAGAACGTGAAGCTCGACCGCGTCGAGATGCACATTCCGCCGGGCCCGCGCCTCGGCGACATCGTGATTCAGGCCGAGCATCTGCAGAAGGGCTTCGGAGAGCGGCTGCTCGTCGAGGACTTGACGTTCTCGCTGCCGCCCGCCGGAATCGTCGGCGTGGTCGGCCCGAACGGCGCCGGCAAGACGACGCTCTTCCGGATGATCGCCGGTCAGGAGACACCCGATGCCGGAACGCTGAAGGTCGGCGACACCGTGCAGCTCGCGTACGTCGACCAGTCACGCGCGGATCTCGATCCGGCGAGCACCGTCTGGAAGGAGATCAGCGGCGGCCACGACATCATCGAGCTCGGCAAGAAGGAGATCAACTCGCGCCAGTACGTCTCGCAGTTCAACTTCAAGGGCGGCGACCAGCAGAAGCGCGTCGGCGATCTGTCGGGTGGCGAGCGCAATCGCGTGCACCTCGCGAAGCTGCTCCGCAGCGGCGGCAACGTGCTGCTGCTCGATGAGCCGACGAACGACCTCGACGTCGACACGCTGCGCGCGCTCGAGGATGCGCTGCTCGACTTCGCCGGCTGTGCCGTCGTGATCACCCACGATCGCTGGTTCCTAGACCGCGTCGCGACGCACATCCTCGCGTTCGAAGGCGACAGCCAGACGACGTGGTTCGAGGGCACGTGGGGCGACTACGTGGAGTGGGTCAAGGAGACCCGCGGCGCCGAAGCCCTCGAGCCGCACCGCATCAAGTACAAGCCTCTCGTGAGGGCGTAGACCTCCGCTGCCATGCGGTCTCTCTCGGCCATGTCCCGGTGCCAGGTACCGAGACGTGGCCCTTCGAGACAGTGTCCGCTGGTGCTCGAGTGCAGCTCAGTAGTAAATCGTGCGCGTCAGGTGGTGCGGGTGGTGCGTCTTGTGGAACGGGAGCCAGAAGCGGGCGTCGATCTGCGGCACGATCACCTGCAGCTCCGGCGGCCGGAGCGCGTTCACCTCGTCGGTGAGCAGCGCGGTCGCGTAGATCGTGTGC
>DATEXK010000434.1:0-4609 GCA_035257065.1 Gaiellaceae bacterium
GGCGCTCTTCGCGCCGATCCCCCAGAGGGACTGCGTGCGGCGGTCGACCGCGATCAGGGTCTGCAGCGCGTCGGCGCCGTGCCACCAGCCCATCTGCGCACCGGCGACGACCCACTCGTTCTGGTAGAGCCAGTAGGCGGCATCCTTGGCGGACTTCGTCTGGTGAGTGTCGAGCCACGTCCCCAGCGCCTTGGCGCGATCCGGGAGGGGCATCTCGTCGAGTGGCTCCTTCTTGGCGCCGGGATCGACGAACGCGACTGGGCGAGTCTGAGGCCATGCGGCCGGCGTGGACTTGGCGGTCGTCGCGCCTGCAGGCTTCGTCGCCGGCGTGGCGCTCTTCGCGGTCTTTGCAGGCGTCGTCGCGGGAGTCGTTGCAGTGGTTGCAGGCGTCGTTGCAGCAGGCGTTGTCGCGGTGGCTGCAGGCGTGGTCGCCGTCTTCGCGGGCGTCGTCGGCGTCTCCGCGGCGGGCGCCGCCGGGCCGAGCGCGTTGCCTGCAAGATCGGCCTGCTGGACCACGGTTCCGGGGTATGGGGACTTGTTAGACGCCTCGCCCACCTGCTTGTACGAGCGGTTGCGCTTGAGCGTCAAGGTGATGAGCGGCGCGCCGGTGTCGACGACACGGGTGCCGGCTGCGGGAGACTGCCCGACGACGATGTTCGCCGCGAAGCCGTCCACAGGGCCGACGACGCGCCAGGCAAAACCCGCGTCTGCGAGCGTCCCCTTGGCGAAGACGAAGGCCAGATTGCGCACCTCGGGCACGATCAGCGGAGGTGTGGGCGCTGTGTCGACGGTCGGAACCGGGGGCGCCGAGGCGACCTGGCCGCCGGCGGCGAACGTCAGCCCGGCGGTGGCGGCGAGCGCAACGAGGACAAGCGCCGCAACGCGCGGCAGAAAGGTGGGCAACTTACGGGCCATCTCAGGTCTTGTCGGCAGAAGTCGCCGCGAACCTAAGACCCAGAGCGGCTGAAGAACACGACCGGGGCGCCGGAAGTCTGGCCCACGACCGGGGCGCCGGCATCGAACACGGGGCTTCCGCCGGCCGAGACCGCCGGGGCAGGCTCACCCACGACCGCCAGCGTGCGGCCGATCGTCGCCGCCTCGCTCAGGACCATCAGCGTGGCGCCGTTCGCCGGAGCGCCATTCGCACCGGAGTCCGACCACGTGAAGGCCGTGCCGGCAAAGGACGCGAACCACGGCTCCTGCTGCGGCCACCCGGTTGCGGGCTGGAGCTGGAGATGAAGGTGCGGCCCGGTTGCATCGCCGGTGGCTCCGACGAGGCCGACCGGCTCCCCCGCGCTCAACGAGGCGCCCGGGACGATGTTCGCGTCGAGTACCGAAAGGTGGCAGTACGTCCAGACCTGGCCGTCGAAGGCCTGCAACGTCAGGCCGATGCCGCATTGCGGGTCGGGCATGCTCCACGAGCGCAGGACGACAGAGTCCGCCAGCGCGTAGAGCGGCGATCCTAGGGGCGCGGCGATGTCGACGGCGGGGTAGTCGTGGTGTGAATGGGAGGCGAAGACGATGCCGGGGCCTCCACCGACCGGGAAGACGTAGCCGGAGGAATACGAAGGCGCCCCCAGGAGTTGGGAGGCCCCAGGCGCAAAGGAAGACGCCGCGGACGCCTGCTCCGCGCGGGCCAGCTCCTGTCGAGCCTCCGCCAGGGCCTGCGTCTTCTGGTCGACGACCTGCGCTGCGGCGTCACGGCGATAGGCGATCCGTCCGGCACGCGCCTCGAGGGTCAGCCGGTTGGAGAGCAGCGACGCGTTTGCCGCCGTCGCCTCCCGCCGGGTGACCTGCCTGTCCAGCCCCTGGAGTGCTTCTCGCGCTGCGACCAGCTCTCCGTTCGCCGTGACGACGGCATTGCGCGCTGTGTCCAGAGACATCTGGAGGCGATCGAGCGAGAAGGCGACGCCGGTGTTCGAGCCGTAGAGATTGGCCAGATCGAGGACTTCCGTCACGTACCAGTCGGCGTGGTTGTACGCATAGACACTGCGGTAGAGATCGGTCGCCCCGCCGGCTGCGGCGAGATATCGCGCCGCCGAGAGGATGGCGTCGTCCGGGTTCCACGGATCGGCGACGCCGTCGCCGTTCGCGTCGGTGCCCCAGCGGAGCCACGTGTCCGGCATGAACTGCATCCAGCCGATCGCGCCTGCGGAGCTCGGGCCCATGTTGCGGCCGAAGTTCGACTCCACCTTGTTGATCGCGGCGAGCACCTGCCACGGGATTCCGTAGGTCGAGCCGGCGCGCTGCCAGATGCCGAGCAACTGCGCGTATGAGAGCTGGGCCGGTGACGACGGCGCGACCGAGAGGTCGAACGGCAGAGCGACCGATCCGGCGGCGTTCGGCGTGAGCTCGGGGAGGAAGGGCGCCGAGGCGGCGGACGACGACGGGACGACGGCGAAGGTGTCCGCGCGGGCCGTTCCGGCCAGCAGCACGACACCGAGGACGAGCGCGAGCAGCGCGAGCCGGCGCATCGGGACTATCCCGTGGGGGCGACGCGCAGACCGAAACCCTCTTCGGCCTGCTGGGGCATTCCGAGCAGCGAGTCAGGCTCCGGCGTCGGGTGCGCGGCTTCCTCCACGGCGGCTGCCTGTGCTGCGACCGCCGCCTGGTCTGCGCGCTGCCGCTTGGACGCCTGCTCGAGCGAGACGAGGAAGTCGTGCCGGTTCGTTGCAGCGTTGGCCGCGACCTCCGCGTCGACCTTGCCGGAGAGCACGTGCTCGATCAGCGCCTGCGTGAAGGTCTGCATCTGGAAGAACTCGCCCTCGGCGACTGCGTCGGTGATCTCGTCGGCTTTGCCTTCGCGGATCAGGTCGGCGATGCGTGCGTTCATGACCATCACCTCGACCGCTGCAACGCGTCCGCCGCCGATCTTCGGCAGCAGGCGCTGGCTGACGACGCCGCGCAGCACGCCGGCGAGGATCGCGCGGATCACTTCCTGCTTCTCGGGTGGGAAGAACTCGACCATACGGGCGACGGTCTCCGCGGCATCGATCGTGTGCAGCGTCGACATCACGAGGTGCCCCGACTCGGCCGCCTGGAGGGCGGTCTGGGCCGTCTCGGCGTCGCGAAGCTCACCGATCAGAATCGTGTCCGGGTCCTGGCGAAGCGCGCGGCGCAGTGCCTGGCCGAACGACTCGGTGTCGAGCCCGACCTCGCGCTGATTGACGATCGAGTTGTGATCCGGGTGGAGGATCTCGATCGGGTCCTCGATCGTGATGATGTGCTGCTTCCGCTGCCGGTTCATGTAGTCGATCATCGCCGCGAGGGTCGTCGTCTTTCCCGAGCCGGTCGCGCCGGTGACGAGCACGAGACCGCGGTGCTCTTCGGCGAGCTTGCGGACACCGACCGGCAGGTTGAGCTGCTCGAAGTTCGGCACCGTCTTGGGAATGACGCGGAAGGCGAATGAGATGGCGCCGCGCTGCCGGTACGCGTTGACGCGGAAGCGCGGCAGATCCTCGTCCTGGTAGGCGATGTCGAGGTCGCCGACGTCCTGGAAGTGCTGCAGCTTCTCGGGCGCGCGACCGCCGACGATCTGCAGGATCTCGGCGAGACCCTCGTCGTCGAGCGCGGGAAAGCCTTCCATCGGATCGAGATCGCCGTCGCGCCGGAGGATCGGCGGCTGGCCGACCTTCAGGTGAATGTCGCTGGCGCCGAGCTCGACGGCGCTCCTGAGCAGGTTGTTCAGATCCATGAGGACTCGAACAGGGGATCGGCTGCGGGGGCGTCTGGCTTTAGCGGGCGCGTCTGCCCGAGCGGATTTCGACGGCCGACAAGAGCTCGATCTGCAACCCGCGGTCAGACCCGGGTCAGGACACAGCAAGCTGCGTGCCGCACCGATCAGCCTCGGGCCGGCGCGAGGCTACAATCCCGCTCCCTGGGGGTGTGCCCGAGCGGCCAAAGGGAACGGGCTGTAAACCCGTCGGCTCAGCCTACGGAGGTTCGAATCCTCCCGCCCCCATTCGTTGTCTCTATTTACATCGAAGGTGCTGCTCAGCGGTACCTTTCGATGTCCGGTCGCTTGAGGAACGAAGGGGCTCTAACTCAAACCGCTTCAAGCTGGAGCGACCGGAACTGACTCAGAACCCGCGATCTCAAACGATTGCCCACGTTTGCTCACAGGCTCTTCCAGCGGCTCTGAGCTACTCCGAAGCTGCTCACGCAGGCTCCAGGAATCCCAGGGTCATCCGGCGTCGTCGGAACGGCACTGGTGGAAAACGGGCCCAGGATTGCCGATGTCGTTCAGCGAGGCGCGCAGCGTCAGGAGCGAGACTGGCTCGTAGCGGCCCCGTGGCGTAGTCCGTCGATGAGGAGCGCGACCATGCGTTGGCTGTACGCAACTCCCTCGTCGGCCACGGGCAGGCACAGATTGGCGACGGCGTACAAGAGGTCATTGGGGCTGATGTCTGCACGGATCTCGCCACTCGCTGTCGCGGCTTCGAGCAGTAACCCGAGGGTGGGTCCGAGTCGCTGCATGAAATAGCCGGGCAGTTCATCGAACGCCGGGTCGCCGGAGTGAAGGGCTGTAGCGAGTCCCCGTTTGGTCGCGAGGAACTCGGTGTACCGGTGGAGCCACTTCGCAAGCGCTGCTCCCGGCTCGTCCGCGGCG
>DATEXK010000435.1:0-3541 GCA_035257065.1 Gaiellaceae bacterium
GTCGCCTGGAGCATCGCCTCGCTCGGCATCGGGGCCATCAGTCTCACCGAAGTGTTTCTGGCGAAGAACACGCTGCACGCCGGCGACTTCGGCTACGGCCTCCTCTTCGGCGGCATCGGCACGGGGCTTGTGATCGGCAGCTGGTCGAGCAGCTACGTCGTCGAGCGGTTCGGCACGACGCGCGCGTACCTGGGTTCGCTTCTCGTCATGACGATCGGCTTCGGTGCGGCAGCGACGGCTCCCAACATCTGGGTTGCGGCGGCGTGCTGTCTCGTCGGCGGTGTCGGTGACGGTGCGGCGATCGTCTGCAACGCGCTCCTGGTCCAGCGTGGCGCCGCCGATCGCGTTCGTGGGCGCACGTTGACGCTCGTGATGAGCGTGACCTACGCTGCGAACGGCGCCGGGACGGTGATCGCCGGCGTCTTGATGCATGTGGTCGGACCGCGCTGGGTCTGGGGCGGAGGCGCTGCTACGTTCGCGCTTGGAGCAGTCGCCGCGTTCGGCCTCATGTGGGATGCGCCGCTCCCGACCGTCGAGGTCGGTTCCACCTAGGCACTAGAGTGGCGTGCCGTGCCCGGCCGCCGCGACTGGACCCGTGAGACACTCGCCGCCGGCGTTCGCACGGGCGACCGGCGCGCGCTCGCGCGGGCGATCACGCTCGTCGAGAACGGCGATCCGCTCGCCTACGACATCGTCGCCGACCTCTATCCCGACACCGGCAAGGCGTACGCGGTCGGCCTCACCGGCCCGCCTGGGGTCGGCAAGTCGACCCTCGTCTCGGCCCTGATCCGGCTCGTGCGCGAGCGTGAGATGACGGTCGGTGTCGTGTCGGTCGACCCGTCGAGCCCGTTCACGCAAGGGGCGCTGCTCGGTGACCGCATCCGCCTCACGGATCATTTCCTCGACCCGGGCGTCTTCATTCGCTCGATGGGCACGCGCGGCCACCTCGGAGGGCTCGCCGAGGCCACGCTGCAGGCGCTGCTCCTCCTCGACGCGGCGGGAAAGGATCTCGTGTTCCTCGAGACCGTCGGCACGGGGCAGAGCGAGGTCGAGGTGACCCGCATCGCCGACACCGTCCTCCTCGTCCTGATGCCCGGCTCGGGCGACTCGGTGCAGGCGCTCAAGGCGGGGATCATGGAGATTCCCGACGTGATCGCGATCAACAAGTCGGATCACCCGGCGGCGAAGACGATGCTGAACGAGGTGCGGTCGATCCTCTCGCTCGGGAGTGATCGGGAGTGGAAGCCCGCGATCGTCCTCACCGAGGCGACGCGCGGAGAGGGGGTGCCGGAGCTCTGGGAGAAGCTCGAGGCGCACCGCACCTTCCTCGAGGACTCGGGGCAGCTCGAGGAGCGGCGGGCGCGCAATCTCGCGGGCGAGGTGTTCGCGGTCGCGTCCGCGCGGGCCAAGCGGCATCTCGAACACGCGGTGGCCGACGATCCGGAGCTGCGGCGCCTGCTCGCCGAGGTCCAGAGCCGGGAGCTGGATCCGCTCAGCGCGGTACGAGAGATACTGGAGAAGGTCTTTCACATTGGCAGCGACCGAGACAGCACCCGGGTGCGCTGACATGGGGGAAGAACAAGCGTCCATGCCAGCACACCCGGATATATCTGATTTGGTGGGCTGCGCCCGCGGGGCGCGCTGACATGGAGGATGGATAAGCGTCCATGCCAGCGCACCCGGATATATCTGATCTGGAGGGCTCCGCCCCGGGACTTCCTGAGATCGAGCAGGCGCGCGCGCGGCTCGACGGCGTCGCGCGCGTCACGCCGGTCTACCGCTCGGCGACGCTCTCGGAGCTCGCCGGGCGCGACGTGCACCTGAAGGCCGAGAACCTGCAGCGCACCGGGTCGTTCAAGGTGCGAGGCGCGTACAACCGGATCTCGACGCTCGGCGACGAGGAGCGCGCTGCCGGCGTCGTCGCCGCGAGCGCAGGCAATCACGGACAGGCCGTCGCGTGGGCGGCGCGCGCGGTCGGCTCGCACGCGCGGATCTTCATGCCGCAGGACGCACCGATGGCCAAGGTCGATGCGACGCGTCACTACGGCGCTGAGATCGAGCTGAGCGGATCGAACCTCGAGGACGCGCTCGCGGGCGCGCAGGCGTACGTCGCGCAGACGGGCGCGACGTTCGTGCATCCGTTCGAGGACGCGCTCGTGATCGCCGGGCAGGGGACGATCGGGCTCGAGCTCGCCGAGCAGGTACCCGACGCCGGAACCGTCGTGATCCCGATCGGGGGCGGCGGCCTCGCATCCGGCATCGCGCTCGCCCTCCGCGCCGTGCGCCCCGGCGTGCGGATCGTCGGCGTGCAGGCCGCGGGAACGCTGCCCGACGGGTCGGGATTCACGATCGCCGACGGCGTGGCGGTCAAGAAGCCCGGGGATCTGACGTCGAGCATCCTCGACCGCGTGCTCGACGACATCGTCTCCGTGACTGACGAGCAGATCACCGAGTCGATCGTCCTGCTGCTAGAGCGGACGAAGCTCGTCGTCGAGGGCGCCGGCGCCGTGAGTGTCGCAGCGCTCCTCCACGGCAAGGTCGGCGGCGAAGGCGCCGTCGTCCCCGTGCTCTCGGGCGGGAACATCGACGCGACGATGCTGATCTCGGTGATGCGCCGCGGCCTCGCGGTCGCCGGGCGCTTCCTCGTGCTGCGGACGCGCGTGCCCGACCGGCCGGGCGAGCTCGCGACGCTGCTCGCGCTGCTGGCGAACGCGCGGGTGAACGTCGTCGAGGTCGAGCACCAGCGGGAGACCGCGGAGATGCCCGTCGGCGAGACCGGTGTCGAGCTGACGCTGCTGACCCGCGACGCCGCGCATTGCGAGGAGATCCTCGCGACCCTCGACCTCTGGGGCTATCCGGCCGAGCGGCTGTCGTAAGTTCCGGCGCAGGCCAACGTCCCGCGAGTGGGGTGCGGGACGTGGCGTCCGTTGCTGTTCCTGCCTGGCCGCAACAGGCCGAGACGAGGACAGCTCCTCACCCGTGCGCTACGGCCGCAGGGGCACCGAGCGCTGCGTGGGGGGTCGGGCGAGGCGGCGTGTGAGCACTGCGATGAGACCGCGGCGTGGAGTCGGATCGCCGGGGTAGCGCACCGGGCGTGGGGGCAGCGGAAGCCGGCGCGCGTCCCGAATCGCATCGGCGTTGCGCTGGGCGGCGGTGTAGTAGTGGATTGCGCTGTTCATCTGGCCACAAGACGGCCGGGCAGCGCGATTTCTTCCCTCTCAGGTCTTCAGGATCCGCAGCGGCGAAAACACGTGGTCTCGCCGCCGCGCGCAACCCACGCGTCGATGCCACCCTCGAGCACCGGGCGGGCGTCGAGGCCCGTCGCGCGGAGCACGCTTGCTGCGATCGCGGCGCGCGGCCCCGTGGAGCAGATCGTGACGATCGGCAGCGCGCCGCAGAGGCCGTTCTCCGCCGCCTGCCGCGCGAGGCGGTACGGGAGATGACGGCTGCCCGGGATCGAGCCGCGGTCGCGCTCGTCGGCCTCGCGGACGTCGAGCAGGCAGATCTCGCCGGCGGCGAGCCGGCGCTCGAGCTCCTCGAT
>DATEXK010000436.1:0-5906 GCA_035257065.1 Gaiellaceae bacterium
GGGGAGGTAGTTGTTGTTCAGGTCCTCGACGCCGGCCAGAACCGCCGAGAGGCTGTTCGCGTTGCTCGTGTTGACCAGGTCGATGATGTACTTCGGAGCCGGCGACGGTTCAATGCCCAGGTCAGAAGCCCACCAGTGCGCCTTCTTCACCCAGACGACCCTCGTGGTCGGATCGAAGCCCTTGGAGTCCATCTGATACGGGCCCGTCCCGATCGGGTTACCCGGGCTGTACGTCGTCAGGCTCGCCGCGTTGGTGATCATGGTGCTTGCCTGCGAAGGGCTGATCATCGGCAGGTTCCACATCAGGTTCTGCCACTGCACGTAGTTCGGCGTCCCCTTGAAGTTGAACTTCACCGTGTTGCCCGAGACGACGGTCGACTTCAAGTTGACCCAAAGGTTGTTCCAGAAGGCCGTGTTGAAGCGTCCGAGGTTGACGTTGAAAGCGACGTCGCTGCCCTTGAAAGGCTTGCCGTCCGCCCACTTGACGCCGGGTCGCACGACGACCGTGTACGTGCTCGGTCCCGTGAACGACGCCGACTTCGCGAGCCAGTTGATGTACTTGCCCTTGATCGGGTCGAAGCGAAGCAGCGTCTCGTTGACGAGCCCCACCATGCCGGCGGCATAGTTGCCGACGTACGGATTTGTGCCGGCGACGTTGCCCCACTGCGTGCCGCTCGTAATCAGCGTGTCGGCGCGCGGGTACCCCGCTGTCGCCGATTGCTTCGCCGACGGGCTGATCCGGTTAGCGCCGG
This sequence comes from Gaiellaceae bacterium, assembly GCA_035257065.1. Classification (GTDB taxonomy): domain Bacteria; phylum Actinomycetota; class Thermoleophilia; order Gaiellales; family Gaiellaceae; genus Palsa-739. Next base: position 753 of record DATEXK010000436.1, read on the forward strand.
CGCCCGCGGTGAGGAAAGCAGCCGTCGCAAGCGCGGCAACGAGGCCCACGATGACGGTCTGCCTTCTTCTGCGTGATCCCATGTCGTTGCTCCTTCTCTCGATGCCCAGGCCGCCCAACGCTGGCGGTCTATTCCCCTAATGTGCCCCGTTTGCGCACTTCGCTCAATCGGGCCGTCCACCGATCCCAACTGCGGTAAAACCACCGTTCGCGCCAGTCGGTCGCCGCTGGACGGGACCCGCGATTCACATCGAGGCATCCCTCCCTTCGCGCGCTGCGGGCGCCGGAGCGCCCACGATCCCGGAGGGTGGGACCGTCGAGTCGACCACCCCTTCGCAGGGGAAAGCTTCGACGCCGTACGGCGCGAGCAGCACAGGCTCGTCGCCGGCGGCAGGCAGCGCGACACCGTCCGCGAGGATCGGCTCGGCTGCGATCAGGTCACTCGAGCAGTTCAAGAAGAGCGCCGTGTGCGCGCCGCCGGTACGGATGAGCCCCGTGATCACTCGCGGGTCGTCGACCCGCACCGGCCGCTGCACGCCGGCTTCGGTCGCGAGCGCCGAGTAGAGCCGCCACGTGTTCTCCGGGTTTGCCCGCGGCGTGCGGGCTGCCATGTGCTCGAGCGGATAGGTGCAGAGGAACGTGGTGCCGCGGCCGAGCGCGTGGCGCAGGAGAGCCGGGCGCCCGTGCCCGTCGACGGCCACGACGACGGCGCCGGTTGGTACGACGGGGAGGTATGCACGCGCACTCGCCTCGCCCGCCACCGCGAACGTGAGCGTCGTACCGGCCTCGATCTCGCCGAGCGGCTCCACGAACTGGAACGTCACTTCGTCCTCTTCGATCTGATCGACGAGTCCGTACCGCAGCGCGTGCTGTACGCCGAAGATCTCGTCGAGCCAGGTGAGCCACGGTCCGCGCTGCCTTGCGGTGCTCCCCGCGAAGTACGACAGGTAAACCGTGGCGCCGGACTCCGCGAGCGCGCGCAGCCGATCGAGGCCGGGCGCGGTCAGGAGTTTCGCGGACGGCGCGATCACCAGACGGGCGTTTCCGGGCAGGCCGTCGCGCTCGCGCGTGAGCGCGACCGGCAGGTCGGCCTCGCGCGCGGCGATGTACGCCTGCAACAGGTTGTCGCGGATGTCGCGCCGCACGGCCGCTTCTGTGAACGGAAGCTCTCGCTCGTAGTGCTCGGGAACGACGAGTGCGACCTCGCCGGCCACCGGCGTCCAGCCGCGATCGGCGAGCCCGGAGACGAGGCCCGCGAACCGCTCGATCTCGTACAGCTGCGGCTTTGGGCGGCCGGTCTTGTCCGTCAGGCCGAAGTGCATCTCAAAGACGTGGTGGCGGTAGGGATCCTGGTTGCGGAGGTCGTCGTAGTCGCAGTTGTTCCAGGCGAGCCAGCCGCGAGCGCCGGCGAGCAGCGTCGAGTGCAGGACGAGCCGGTAGTAGTCGGCGGCGTTCTCGTCCGAAGCGAAGTCGGAGGAGACGCCGAACTCTTCGAGCACGACGGGGCGATCGAAGCCCGACGCAAGCTCGCAGGTGAAGGCGGCGGTGAGGAATTGACGCACCTCGTCGTCCTCCATCGGATAGACGTGCGGTCCGACGAAATCGACGAGCGGTGCGAGTGTCCGCAGCGAATAGCCGTTGTCGTTGCCGGTGACCTCCATCCCCCAGGCGCCGTCACCGAGCGACAGCGGCTGCGTCGCCCCGGCCGCTCTGACCGCGTCGACGATCGCGCGCGCCCAGGCGGCGATCTCGTCGGTCGTCCCGGGGCCGCCGTAGATCGGCATCTCGTTCGAGACGAGCCACCCGACGATGGCCGGGTGCCGTTTGAAGCGCGCGGCGATCTCGCCCGCGAACCACGCCTGCTGGCCGACGAGCCACACGTCGCGATAGAGGTCGCGGCCGCCGCGCCAGGCGGGGTCCCAGTTCTCGCCCGACATGTGGCCGACGATGAACGTCGGGATCGTGCCGAGACCGACCTCGACGTGTGCGTCGAGAAAGTCGGCGAAGCGCTCCAGGACTGCTGCGTCGAGCCGCTCGGGCTCGGGGACGAAGTCGGGCCAGTAACAAAAGGAGCGACTGACGTTGCAGCCGTGCGCGGCCAGCGTCGCGAGCTCCTGCCGCACGATCTGTGCGTCGTACCGATCCCACATCCGGGGGCCGCCCACACGCGACCAGAAGTTCGCCCCGACCCACGGGCGCTGGTGCCCGGCGGTTGCGAGGCGGTCGTGACCGGATCCGTTTGCGTATGCCATCGAGCCTTCGTCGGTTCCCGAGGCGCTGCCGAGCACGCCAAACCGGCGTCGCCTTGACAAACCGTGGATAACTGAATCACTTATCCGGTTAAGTGTCAACCGTGTCAACGGCGTTTCCGGAGCGCCGGCCGCCGTTGTCGACTCAGCGTGCGCGCGCAGCCGTACGGCGCGGACGCCGGCTGCCGGGCATCGCGACGGGCGGCGCTGTGCTGGCGCGAGGCGTGAGCACACCGCGGTTGAACTCGACGTCGCCCTTGCCCCGGCCCTCGATCTCCGCGAGCAGCCGGATGGCCGCGGCTTCGCCGTAGGCCGGGATGTCGCGTGTCACCGTCGTCAGCGGCGGATGAACGACCTGGCAGATGAGCGAATCGTCCCAGGCGACGATCGAGACGTCCTCGGGGACGGAGAAGCCCATCTGCTGCGCGACGCCGAGACCCGTGACTCCGAGGACGGCGCTGTCGTAGACGATCGCGGTCGGAGGCTTGGGGTCGGAGAGGAGCTGCCGGGTCGCAAGCGCTCCGCTCTCCGGCGTGAAGTCGGTCGCGACGATGCGCACGGAGAGCGCCAGATCGCGCGCCGCGCGACGGAAGGCGTTCGAGCGGGCGCGGCTGTGGAGGAAGGTGTCGAGGCCGGCCACGCGGGCCACCCGCTCGTGTCCCAGCGCGGCCAGGTAGCGGACGACCTCGACGACGGTGAGCGCCTCGTCATGCCAGATCGCGGGCAATTTGCTGTCCTTGAGCGGGCCGCCGACGACAACTGCCGGCAGGCCGAGGCGCTCGACCTCGGCGAAACGCGGGTCGGCCACGCGTGGATCGACGAGGAGCACGCCGTCGACCCGGTGCTCGCCCCACCAGCGCCGGTAGACGTCGATCTCCCCTTGCGGCTCGTCGACGAGCTGGATAGTCAGGGCGATCGAGTGGCGCGCGAGGGCCGATTCGACGCCCGCGATGAACTCCATGAAGAACGTCTCGATCGCGAGGGTTTTTGCCGGGCGCGCGAGGACGAGGCCACACGCGTCGGCGCGGGCGGCCGAGAGAGAGCGCGCCGCCCGGTTCGGATACCACGAGAGCTCGTCCGCGATCTCCAGGATCCGTTTGCGCGTCTTGTCCGAAAGCCCGGGGCGGTCGTTCAGCGCATACGAGACGGCGCCCTTGGAGACGCCGGCGCGTTCGGCAATGTCGCTGATCGTGACTCTCCGCGCGCGCTTAGGCCCTCCGGCCAAAGTCTCTCCTCGCTCGAGATCGCCTGCCGATCGGCCGCCGCCGCGTTGGACTTCGCACGCGCGGACGTCGCCGATCGATCCGGACCTATTGTGCCTGAACCGTTTGAGTAAAGCGATACATCAATCATGGCCGCTTGTCCAGCGCGCTCTGACAGACGCCCGCGGCGTTGCACGGCGCAATGACCGCAGCGACGGCAGGTAGCCACCCGGCAACACGAGCAGCAGCAGCAGCACGAACGACGACAGGGCGAGGAACGGTGCGAGCTGCGTGTGCTCTTGCGCGTAGGCGACACGACGGACCGGACCGGAGCCCACCGCCGTGCGAATGAACCTGAGGGCGGGCGCGAGCTGCGACTCCGAGAACGCCGGCCAGCCCGCGCGGCGCAACGGGGCGAGCGCGCCGGGCTGCGTCGCGCGGTAGCTCGCGGAGCTGCGCTCGAAGATCCGCTCGCCGGGATGCCAGAAGCGCACGACGACGGGCGTCGTTCCCGTCCGCTCGAGGCGCTTCAGCACGGCGCTCGCATCGAACGCGTGCGTCTCGACATCCGAGAGGACGACGAGGACGCGCTTGTGCACGTTCGGCGAGAAGAAGCGGCGCACGGCCACCTCGCCCAACGGATCGAACACCGTCACCCAGCGATCGATCGTGAGCGCGGGCGGCGGCCGCTGGATCCCGTACGCCTCGTCGAGGACGAGGTTGTAGGCGCGCGGGTCGCTCGTCGGGAAGAGGTAGGGCAGGAGGCGATTCGTCAACGAGCTCAGGCCGAGCGGCACGCCCGGCAGCTCGGTCTGCAGCCGATGTGCAAACTCCCGCGCGCGCTGCCAGCGCTCCGGCCGGCCTCGGGCGGATGCGGCGAGCATCGAACGTGAGCTGTCGAGAGCGACGATGACTTGCACGTCGGTCCGCGTCGTCCGCTCGTGTTGCACCCGGAGCGAGGGCCGGGCCGCCGCGAGCCCGAGCAGTCCGAAGAGGCACGCCAGCGCGAGTGGCCGCGCGAGGAGCGCGACGAGCGGCGGCTCCGAGAGGCCGAGCCCGGCGCGGACGCGACGCCCGGCGCGCAGCCGGAACAGTGCGATCGCGACAGGCACGACGCCGGCGAGGGCTGCCAGCGCCGCGAGCGGATGCGCAAACGTCAGGCTGGTCAATAGCCGCTTCCGGTCGCGTAGATCCCGGCGTGGTGCTCCTGGCCGTTCGCCGCCTTCTTCTTCTTGCGCTTGTCCTGCGTCGTCGGCGTCTTCTTCCGCTTGTTGCCCTGCGGCCGGGGCGGGGCCTGCGCGGCGCGCTGCCGCAAGAGGAGCTCGACGTCGTACTTCGCCTCCTCGTCGGCGGGATCGGTGCGGACGGCGGCGCGCAAGTCTTCGAGCGCCTGCGCGAGCAGAGTCTCCGTCGGGATCTGCAGCTTTCTCGGCAGGATCACGCCGAAGCCGGAGCCTGCGGAGTAGGCGAGCAGCGTGCCTGCCATGACGAGCGCCTGCGCCCGCTCTTCGGGTGCGCGCAGCTTGGGGATCAGCTGCGAGATCTGCACCGCGTCCTTCGGATCGCCCCCGGCCGCAGACAGCGCAATCGCGGCGCGGTAGATCCCGACGATCCGGGGGAACGTGTCGGTGCGGTCGGCGGCGAGCAACGACGACGCCGCGCGGTCGGCGATGCTCCTGCGGTGCGTGGCGACCTGCCCAGCCG
>DATEXK010000437.1:0-3265 GCA_035257065.1 Gaiellaceae bacterium
CGGCCGCTCGGCGGCGCTCGGGTACGGCGCGTAGCGCCGCCCGGTGAGCGCGACCAGCTGGCCGGCACCCGCGGCCCAAGCGAGCGCGATCACGAAGCCGGGCAGCGGGGCATAGCCGAGCGCGAAGAGCCACGCCATGTACCACGGCGCATCGAGGCCGAGCCCGTACCGGTGGGCGAACGTCCAGACGAGCAGCGCCGGCCCGGCGAAGCCGAGCAGGAGCACCGCGATTCGCGTCCAGACGGGGCTCGCTCGCACCTGCGGGAGCCAGAGCCAGACGTGGAGCGAGGGCAGGAGGAAGATGAGCGCGAACGGGTTGGTCGCAACGACGAGCAGGCCCACGACGCCGAGCGCGAGCAGCGCGGCGGCGTGGCCGGCGAGCTCTTCCTCCGGGCGGACGGGCCGGCGCGGGAGCAGCCGCTCCCGGGTGACGAGCCAGCCGAGCCCGGCGAGGACGCCCAGGACGATCAGCCCCGTCGCGGGCCAGCGGACGCTCTCGAGCGACGGCGGGCGCGCCGCACCGTCGGGCCAGACGTCGAGCACGGCGAAGAGCCCGAAGAGCGCGCCGCACCAGAGCCAGAAGCCGAGCCGGCTCCGGTAGCTCCGGAGGGCCGGCGCGATGCGGATCCGGCGGCGACGGCAGCGGGCGAAGAGGTCGACGGTCGCGGCGAGGAAGGGGAGCAGTGCCGCCACGAGCACGATCTCGATCGCCCAGCCCCGGATGATCCGGCTGCCGAGATAGACATAGCTCGAGGGCCCCGGCGGCAGTGCCACGCCCTGCTCGAGCGCGTCGAGCGTGTCCTGCGTGGCGCGCCCGACCTGGCCGAGGCGGGTCACGTTCAGGCGCTCCGGCGTGTCTCCGAACCCTGCCGCGCGCCGGTCGGCCCCGGTCGTGATCGTCACCGCCGGCACGTTGCGGGCGACGAACGGGGCCTGCTCGTAAAGGCTGAACGGGAAGGCCAGGTCGGCGAGCTGGCGAGCGGCGCTGTCGCGGCCCGGCTCGAACCCGAGCTCGCGGGCCAGCTCGATCCGGACCGTCTCGACGAGACCCGCCGAGGGCGAGCGTGCCGTGTCGCCGGCGAGGAGCAGCCGCGGACGGTTCTTGCCCGCGATCGTGTCGAGGTTCACGACGGCGATCACGTTCTGGCGCTCCGGTGAGTGCGCGGCGAACTCCGCGGCGCCGAGCGACCCGTCTCCGGCCCCGTCGGTCGAGAGGAAGAGCAGCGTGTACGGGAGTGGGACGCGGGCCGTTCCGGTGATGGGCGCGTACGTGCGCGCGAGCTCGACCAGCGCCGCCGTACCGGATGCGTTGTCGTTCGCGCCGGGCCCGGTGCCGGCGTCGTCGCGGTGCGCCATCACGACGATGGTCTTCAGCGAGAGGCCGGGCTTGCGCGCGACGAGGTTCTGGAAATGGACGGCCCCCTGGCCGGGGACCGCGGCGGTGAAGTCCTCGGTTTGCACCGTGAAGCCGTTCGGCGTCAGCTGCGCTCCGAACCAGCGTGCGGCGCCGGCCGCGCCCGGGCTGCCCGGGGTGCGGAGGGGCCAGTGAAGCGCCAGGTCGTTGGCGATCGCGGCCGCCGCGTCGCGGTCAAAGGCCGCGGGCAGGCCGGGTGGCTGGAGCGAGGAGGGGCGGGCGACGCTGAAGGCGAGAACGAGCAGCGGCAGGCCGACAAGCAGCCACGTTCCCCGGTAGAGACGGCCGTTGATCGGGCGCTCGAGCGACCCAGGGCGTGGACGGCGCCGCTGCGGCGCAGGCGAATCGGCAGCCACGGCGGGTCTAGTGTAGGACGCCCACCTGACGCGGTCACCCGGCGCGTCGCCGTTTCCACGGGAAAACGCCGCGACGACGCCGGTACAGTGACCGCGGTGCGCGTCGCCCTCCTCGCCTTTGTCTGTGCGGCCCTCGGTGCTGCGGCGGTGCTCGGCATCGGCCGCGCGACCGGCCTGCTCTCCGACTCGACGACGGTTGTCGTGCGCGAGTCGCCCACTCCTGTGCCGAGCGGTCTCGCGGCGGCGGCTCCCGTGGCCGTTGCCTCGCCGGCGACCGGGTCCGGCAGCTTCTCGCCGGCGCGAATCTTCGCCGAGCGCTCGCCCGGGGTCGTCACCGTCTTCACGTACACCGGCGGCCAGGGCTCGCAGGGCTCCGGCTTCGTCGTCTCGCCGGACGGGACGATCCTCACGAACGCCCATGTGATCACGAACGCCGGCGAGGCGGCCGCCGGCACGGCTGTGAAGGCCGCGACCCAGGTCTACGTCGAATTCTCCGACCACGACCGGGTGCCGGCAACCGTCGTCGGCTGGGACGTCTTCGACGACGTCGGCGTGATCCGCGTCGCGCCCTCTCTCCATGCACTCGAGGTGCTGCCGCTCGGCCGCTCTGCGGACGTCGCCGTCGGTGAGCCCGTCGCCGCGATCGGCAGCCCGCTCGGCAACGAGGACTCGCTCGCGGTCGGGGTCGTCTCGGCGGTCGGCCGGTCGATTGCGGCCCTCACGGCGCCGCACTTCCAGCTGATCGACGCGATCCAGACGGACGCCCCGATCGCTCACGGCAGCTCCGGCGGCCCGCTGCTCGACGCCGCCGGCCGCGTGATCGGGATCAACGCGCAGATTCGGAGCGATGCCGGGGGGCCTGCGGGCATCGGCTTCGCCGTTCCGATCGACGCAGCGCGCCGCTCGCTGCGGGAGCTCGTCGCGGGTCGGACGGTTGGCTACGCGTACGCGGGCGTGCAGGCCGAGGACCTCACGCCGTCGCTCGCGCGCTACCTCGGCCTGAAGGTCAAGCAGGGCGCGCTCGTCGACCAGGTCACCCCGGGTGGCCCTGCCGCGAAAGCAGGCCTGCACGGTGGAACCGCCGAGGAGCAGTTCCAGGGCGCGGCGATCGTGCGCGGTGGCGACGTCGTCACAGCCGTGAACGGCCTGGCCGTCACCAGCGCCGACGACTTCGTGCGTATTATCACAAATACGCTTCGGCCGGGCCGAACGGCCGTGCTCTCCGTCGTGCGGGCAGGCCGGACGCGCTCGATCGCCGTCCAGCTCGGCAGCCGGCCGTCGGACCCGCAACTGCCCTAACGGGCGGGTTAGGGCGGCCCGAGCACGGGTACAGATGGTGTGGGACGCACTGTGGCCCGTGTTGAATAGTGGAGATATCGGCGGGTTTAAGGAGTCGAATCTATGGGAATCAAACTAGGGTCATGATGTGGGAGCACCGTGCACGCCATGAGTGATGCGGCTGCCCTCGCTGCGGCGCAGGCGGACGGAACCCGTT
>DATEXK010000438.1:0-6142 GCA_035257065.1 Gaiellaceae bacterium
TCGCGACGAGCACGCGCGCGCTGCGCGCAGCGCGCAGCGCGGCGATGTCGCCGCTGACGAAGTAGACGGCGTCGCAGCGTGCGAGCTGCTCCCACGGCAGCGTCGCGTCGTTTCCCGACGGCACGAGCTTCCGGCCGAGCACCGTGATCGTCCGCTCTCCGTCGCCGTCGACGTACGTGAACGCGCGCCGCTGCGCCTCCGCCGGCGCGGCGGCGTGCACTGTCACGCCTCGCTGGATGAGCTCCTCACGCGCGCGACGGCCGAGCTCGTCGTTGCCGAGAGACGTGAAGAGCTGCACCGAGCCGTTGAGATTGGCGAGCTGGACCGCCGCGACTGCGCCGCCGCCTGCGGCCTCCTCCCAGGTCTCGAGCGCGTGGACGATGTCGCCCGGCTCGGGGACGTGCTCGACCCGGACGAACTCGACCCACTCGACATGACCGACGACTGCGAGCTTCACGCCTCACATCTTGGCTCCGAAGTACGTTTCACTGTCGATGGCAACCGCGATTCCCCCGTTCGAGGCGTTCTACGAGGAGCACCGCACGGAGGTGCTGCGCTTCCTCGGCCGGCGGCTCGGACGCGACCGGGCCGAGGATGCCTTCCAGGACACGTTCTTGCGCGCCCTGCGGGCCTACCCCCGCCTCGAGCACGGCGACCACCTGCGTGCCTGGGTGCTGACGATCGCAAGCCGGATCGTGCTCGACGACGTCCGGTCGCGAAAGCCGGCCGGCGAGTTGCCCGAGGTCCCGACAGAGGAGAACTGGCATCCCGCCTTCGAGGAGCTCGCGCCGCTGACGGAGGGCCTGCCGCCGAAGGAGCGCGCGGCCGTCGTGCTCCGTTACGGCTACGACCTCGGCTACGACGAGATCGGCGCCGCGCTCGGCTCGACCGAGGCCGCGGCCCGGCAAGCAGCTTCCGCCGGTGTGCGGCGGCTGCGGAAGGAGACGACATGACCGACACCGTTTCGCCCGAGCTCGACGCCCGCTTTCGCGCAGCCGCTGCTGCCGAGGGACTGCTCGACGTGGCCTACGACGTGGTGACCGGCACGCCGATCGGCGATCTCCTCGTCGGCGTCACCGACCACGGTGTCTGCCGGATCTCGTTCGATCCCGATCCCGAGCGCGAGCTCGAGACGCTCGCGCGGCTGCACGGCTCGCGCGTGCTCCGCGTGTCGGCGCCGGTGGAGCGTGTCCGCAGGGAGCTCGACGAGTACTTCGCCGGGAAGCGGCACCACTTCGACGTCGAGCCGGACGTCCGGTTCCTGCCGGAGTACAACCAGCGCGTGCTCGCGCAGCTCGCGCGTGTCGAGTACGGCACGACCACGACGTACGGGTCACTGGCGGAGCTGACCGGCAACCGCGGCGCCGCACGCGCCGTCGGCACTGTGATGAACCGCAACCCGGTGCCGATCGTGCTCGCGTGCCATCGCGTGATCGGCGCGAACGGCAGCCTCATCGGCTACGCCGGTGGGCTCGAGCGGAAGGTGCAGCTCCTGCAGCTCGAAGGAGCGCTGCTCTGAGGGGCTTCGGGCCGCTGCGGATCGTCGCCTCCGAGCGCGGTCTGCAGCGGCTCGAGTGGAGCGGCGCCGAGCCCACTGGGCCGGCAGCGCTCGTCGAGGAGACGCGGGCTCAGCTTGCCGAGTACTTCGCCGGCCGGCGACGGAAGTTTGAGCTTCCGCTCGATCTGGCCGGAACGGACTTCCAGCGGCGCGCCTGGCTTGCGCTCGTCGAGATTCCGTACGGCGAGACCCGCACGTATGCCGAGCAAGCGCGATGCCTGGGCCTTGCGCACGGGGCGCGAGCGATCGGCGGTGCGAACGCGCGCAACCCGCTACCGATCGTGATCCCCTGTCACCGGCTCGTTGGCTCGACCGGCAGGCTGACCGGCTATGCGGGCGGGCTCGACCGCAAAGAGCGGCTGCTCCGCCTGGAAGGCGCCCTGTTCTAGCCGAGGCGCCCGTAGTGCACGCCGATGATGGCGAGCACCATGCCGACGGCGATCGCGAGCCCACCGAGCAGCGCGCCGGAGCGCCTGGCGAAGGGCACCGCGTTGCCGAAGGCGAGCAGCAGGCCGCCGGCGCCCGCGACGAGAAAGCCGAGCTCCTCGTAGCGGATGCCCATGTGCCTGGTCATTGCGAGGATGTTCATACGGCGGACTCTCTGCCTCGCGTCGGACGTCACGCGGTCGGCCGCAGCTTGTACCCCACCCCCCACACGTTGACGACCCAGCCGGGCAGCCCGGCCGCGGCCAGCTTGCAGCGCACGCGCGATGCGTGCGACTCCAGCGTCCTCGTGGGCACATAACTCCTGTAGCCCCACACGTCACGCAGCAGGTGCTCGCGCGTGAACACCCGCCCGGGATCGGACGCGAGCGCGACGAGCAGCGCGTACTCCTTCGCCGAGAGGACGACGTCGACGCCGCCGACGATCACCCGGCGGGCAGGCCGGTCGACCACCAGCTCGCCGAGGTCGATGACGTCGATGCGGAGCGGGCGCCGCCGCAGTAGCGCCCGGATCCGCGCGACGAGCTCCTCGTACACGAAGGGCCGCGAGAGATAGTCGTCGCACTGCTCGAGCGCACGCAGCCGCGTCTTGGCGTCAGGGCTTCCGAGCACGATCACCGGACAGCCCGTGATGAGGCACCGCTCGAGCGCGTCGGGATCGCCCAGTACAAGCACGTCCGGATCGGCCGCGCGGGGCAGCTCGTCGAGGCTGCTGAACGCCAGCACGTCGAAGCCGTCACTCGAAAGCTGCCGCTCGAGGAAGCCGCGCATCGACGCTTCGGGCTCGGCGAGCAGCAACGCGGTCATGCGCGCGAACCTACCGATGCGCTTTCAGCTCCGCCAGATGTCCTTTCACGCGAAAGTGTGACTTCTTCGGCAGCCTCCCCACCGATCGAAGGACCTCTTTACGTCACTCGAGATGCGGGCTCTGCTGGGGCTGGCCTGCCTCGTGGTAGCGCTCATCGTGGTGCGCAAAGGGGCTGACCTCGTAGAGCGCATACGCCACGACGGCGAGGATCCCAAAAACGATGACCATCGTGAAGACGACGCCGAGCATGTCTCCTCCTTCCGTTCCAGCCCCTTTGCCCCATCCACGAGCTCGTACCAATCGGAGCAAACCCTGATGCGCGTCAGTGAAAACGCTGAGACCACCGCGGCCGTGCCGGTCGAGGCTAGAGCCGGCCGGAGCGCACGACGCCCCAGAGGAGCCACACCCCGAGCACCGTCGAAAGTGCGAACCCGACCACCGAGAGCGCGTTGATCCCGAGGATCTGCGGGCCCTTGGTTGCGAAGATCCCGATCATGCTCGACCCGATCAGGCCACCCGTCACGATCAGCGCCACGACCAGCCGGTTGAACACGCGCTGGATGCTCTCGAGGAAGTCGTCGAGCCCCTTGTGCACGAAGCCGACCTCGACCTGACCGTCGCGCACCTGCTCCATCAGGTCGTGCCACTGATACGGGGCCTCCGCGAGTATCTGCGCATAGCGGATCGCCTCGCGACGCGTACGCCGCGCGACGCGCTGCGGCGTGAAGCGCTCGAGCATCAAGCCGCGCGCGTACGGCTGCGCAACCTCGAACACGTTGAAGTCCGGATACAGCTCGGCGCCGACAGCGCCGACGGTCGCGATCGCGCGATCGAGGATCAGGTAGCGCGTCGGCAACTGCAAATTCATCGAGTAGATCAGCTGGAACGCTTCGCGGATCACCTGCAGCGGGTCGATCTCCGCGAGGCTCGCGCCGTAGTAGCGGTAGTACAGCTCCCGGATCTCGGCGAGGAATTCCTCCTCGCGTTCCTTCGGGTAGCGCACACCGAGGTCTGCGAGCCGCTTCGGGAGCACGTCGACGTTCTCGGCTGCGGCGTCGATGAACAGCCGCGTGAGCTTCGACATGTCGTCGTCGGTGAGCTTGCCGACGGCTCCGAAGTCGACGAGGCCGATCGAGCCCGCCTCCGGCAGCACGAGGATGTTCGCCGGGTGCGGATCGCCGTGGAAGAAGCCGTGCCGGAAGATCATCTCCATCCACGTCTCTGCGATGAGGTAGGCAAGGTCGCGGCGCTCGTCCAGCGTGAGCGGTGTCACGTCGACGTCGCGCACGTGCGTCCCGTCGATCCACTCCAGCGTCAACACACGTGCGCGCGTGTACTGCCAGTAGACCTTCGGGACGCGTACGTGGGGATTCGCCGCGAAGTTGTGGTGGAACGTCTGCGCGTTGCGGCCCTCGAGCCGGTAGTCGAGCTCCTGCCGGATCTGACGGGCGAACTCGTCGATCAGCGCGCGGGCATCGATGAAGTCGAGCGCTCGAACGCGTTCCTTCACGAGTCGCGCGGCCTGGTAGAGCAGCGTCAGGTCGGCCTCGATCTGGCGCGGTGCGCCCGGCCGCTGCACCTTCACGGCGACATGCCGGCCGTTCGGGAGGACGGCGCGATGCACCTGGCCGATCGACGCGGCCGCCACCGGCTCTTGCTCGAACTCGAGGAAGAGCCGCTCGAGCGTGTTGCCGAGGTCGTCCTCGATCACGCGCCGTGCCTGCTCGAACGGGAACGGGCGCACGTCGTCCTGCAGCCCACGCAACTCCGCGATGATGTCCGGCGGCACGACGTCGGGCCGCGTCGAGAGCAGCTGCCCGAACTTCACGAACGTCGGGCCGAGCTCGTCGAACAGCTCGCGCAGATGCTGGCCTCGTGCCGAGCCGACGCTCGACTCGGCCTCGGCGAGCCGCGCCTCCGCCGAGCGCCCGGGCAGCAGGTCGGTCAGCTTGTGCGCCTCGAGGAAGTACCCGAAGCCGTGGCGCACCATGACCTGTGCGATCTCCGACAGGCGTCCGAGACTCCGCGTTGCCGGCTGGGCCATGGCGTTAGTGTGACACGACTTTGCGGTCTCGCTTCGCCCAGGGGCCGGGCGGCATGAGCAGCTGCTCGACGTGGAGATAGGCGAGGCCGACGAGCGGCAGGTCGCTCAGCCGCTCGACGCACAGGTAGCGCGGGCGCCATTCCGGGAAGAACTTGCGGTTGAACGAGTACAGGCGCTCGAGTTGGAAGACGTTGTCGGCGGCGAGCAGGCCCCGCCGCAGGACGCGCCGGGGAATCGTGTTCGCGCGGTCGGGGCAGATGAGATCCGTCAGTGCGCAGAAGTTGAGCGAGAGCTCGGCGACGCCCTGCTCCTTCGCCCAGCCGAGTGTCTCGACGATGAGGAACTCGGTGAGACCGTTCGGCGAGTGCGGGCTGCGCCGCATCGTGCTCAGCGACCAACCGCCGCCGGCGGGCGTCGGTGCGAGATGGAGGAACCCGCCGACCCGTCCCTCCTCGTCCTCGGCGACGGCGAACACCGTCCCGGGCACGTACAGGTCGTCGATCGCCATCGAGAAGCCGCGTTCGGGCTGGTTGCCGCGCCACTGCTCCGAGACGTCGTCGAGCGATGTGCGGAGGGCCTCGTCGGCGTCCTCGGCCGTCACGATGCGCAACGTGTACCCCGCCTTCGTCAGGCGCGACACCGACTGCCGCACCTTGCGGATCGGACGGCCCTCGAGCGAGAACGTCGCCGGATACAGCACCGCTTCCTCGCCGATTGCGATCGCGCGCATGCCGAGCCGGCGGTAGCGGTCGAGATGCCTCTCGGATGCGCTGATCACCGCGAGGCGCCAGCCGTTGGTGTGCGCGACGCGCCGGAACTCGGCCAGCAACGAATCGAACTCGTCCTCCGTCCCCACCGGATCGCCGCTGATCAACGCGGTCCCGGCGACCACGCGGTACGCGAGAAACGAGAGCCGCGTCGGCGAGAAGAAGTAACTCTTATCGCGTCGTAACGCAAAGAAGGAGAGGCTGTCGTGCCCGTACGCGTCGACAAGTGCGCGTGCGACGCGCCGCTCACCGACGGTCTGTGCGACGACATGTGAGAGAGGACGTAGCCAGAGATAGAGCGCGCTGAACGTGAGGAGCAGCCCGAGCGCAGTGAAGACATCGGAGAGCCTGTCGGGGATCTCGCCTCCGTGCAGCTCGATGCCGATGAAGACGGCGGCCGACGCCGCGAACGTCGTGACGATGCCGAGCAGCGGGCGGGCCGTCGCCGGCTCGCCCGGCACGTCGAAGCTTCGCCGGTAGCGCAACAGCGCCGCGAGGAGCACGAGCGACGCGATCGACTC
>DATEXK010000439.1:0-2477 GCA_035257065.1 Gaiellaceae bacterium
ACGGCTACGGCATCTCGGCGCCGGTCTACCAGTTGGACGCAGTCAAGTCGCGCTTCGCGTTTCGCGACGATCCCGGGGCGGTCGGCTCGCTCCGGATCGTGACGCGCGAGGAGGCGGCTGAGCTCTTCCCGCCGATCTACGAGCGGATCCGTGCGCAGCGTTCCGGCCTGATCTCCCGCTCGAAGACGTGGTGGTGGGAGCAGCGGTTGTACGTCGGGCCCGGCCGGTCCGGCGCGGGCCCACGGTTCTTCGTCGTGTACGAGCGTGACGGCCGGCCCGAGGGCTACGCGTTCTACCGCATCCGCGAGAGGTGGGAACAGAGTGTGCCGCAGGGCAGCGTCCTCGTCGTCGAGGCGTTCGGGGAGACGGCCACCGCGACGCGAGAGGTCTGGCGGTACCTGTTCGGCATCGACCTCACCGAGCGGGTCGAAGCGCCTTATCTCGATCGCGCGTCGGGGCTCTGGCTCGGCGTCGCGGACCCGCGACGGCTGCGGCTCAAGCTCGGCGACGGGCTCTGGCTGCGCCTCGTCGATGTCGACGCGGCGCTCCGCGCACGCTCGTGGGCGTCGGACGACTCGCTCGTGCTCGAGGTGCGCGATTCCTTCTGCCCGTGGAACGAAGGGCGATACCGCACCGGGGAGGGCCGCGTCGACGCCGATCCCGACCTCGTCCTCTCGGCCGCGGATCTCGGCTCCGCGTATCTCGGCGGCGTCGACGTGTACGCGCTTGCGGCCGCCGGGCGAATCGAGGAGCGCACCGCCGGCGCGATCGCGCGCGCCGACGCGCTCTTCCGCACGCCGTTACCACCGTTCTGCGCGGAGGAGTTCTAGATGTTCGAGATCCGTCCCTGTCGCGACTACGAGGAGTACGGCGACGCGATCTTCGGGATCGGGCAGTACTTCGGCGCGCGGTCCGACGAGCAGCGGCTGCAGCGCTTCTCGAAAGTGCTCGACATCGAGCGGATGCACGCCGCGCTGGAGGACGGTGAGATCGTCGGCGGCGGCGGCGCGTTCAGCTTCGACCTGTCGGTGCCGGGCGGCACGCTTCCGTGCGCGGGCGTGACCGTTGTCGGCGTCTATCCGACGCATCGCCGTCGCGGCGTGCTGCGCGCGCTGATGGACGCGCAGCTGCGCGACGTGCACGAGCGCGGCGAGCCGATCGCCGCGCTGTGGGCGAGTGAGGAGACGATCTACGGACGCTTCGGTTACGGAATCGCATCGTGGGCGGGCGAGGTGAAGATCGCGCGCGAGTGGGGCGCGTTCGCGCAGCCGCTCGAGCGGAAGGGACGAATGAGATTCGTGACGGCGGAGCAGGCGCTCGAGCTCTTCCCGCCGGTCTGGGAGGCGTTGCGCCGCGAGCGTCCCGGCGTGATCTCGCGCACGCGCAACTGGTGGGAGGTCCGGACGCTGCGGCTGCCCGACGAGGATAAGGCGAACCCGAAGCGCTTCGTCGTGCTCGAGCTCGACGGCGCGACGCAGGGTTATGCGGTGTTCCGCTCGCACGCCGGCTTCGAAGACGGCGTGTCGAAGGCGCGCACCGAAGTGATCGAGGCGATCGCTGCGACGTCGGCGGCAACGGCGGAGCTGTGGCGCTTCCTGCTCGACATCGATTGGACGGCGACGTTCGAGGCGTCGCTGCTGCCGCCCGACCATCCGCTGTTTCTCCTGCTGGCGAATCCGCGCCGTGCGAAGTACCGCATGGGCGATGGGCTCTGGGTGCGCGTCGTCGACGTCGGCGCTGCACTCTCCGGGCGGGCATATGCCGGTGACGGTTCGATCGTCCTCGACGTGCGCGACGCGGTGTGTCCGTGGAACGAGGGCCGCTGGAAGCTCGAGGGCGGCAGCGCGGCGCGCACCGACGCAGCGGCGGACATCGCGCTCGACGTCAGCGCGCTCGGCTCGGCGTATCTGGGCGCGATCTCGTTCGATCAGCTGCGCGGCGCCGGTCGGGTCGAGGAGCTCGTGGACGGAGCAGTGGGGCGCGCGGATGCGCTCTTCGGGTGGCTGCCGCTGCCCTGGTGCCCCGAGATCTTCTGAGTGAGTTAGGGTCCCTCCGGTGGGAGGGATGCTGCGGCTTGGGGCCGTCTGTGCGGTTGCGTTGATCTGCGCCGTGCCGGCGGGCGCGCACACGGACACCGGCACGGGCCTGTCGCTCGTCTGGCCGGCAAGCGGGACGGTGACGCGAGGCTTCGGGTGGGACGGCGGCGAGTTCCACGAGGGCATCGACATCGGCATCCTTCGCTCGCTCGACGTCACCGCGGCCGCGCCGGGCGTCGTCGAAGCGGTGGGCGAGACGCAGTACTTCGAGGGCTACGGGAACATCGTGCTCGTCGACCTCGGCGACGGAATCGAGGCGTTGTACGCGCACCTGTCGGAGATGGGCGTGAAGCCGGGCGACATCGTGGAGACCGGCCAGAAGCTCGGCGTCGCCGGCTGCACGGGCTATTGCACGGGCACACACCTCCATTTCGAGCTGCG
>DATEXK010000440.1:0-3510 GCA_035257065.1 Gaiellaceae bacterium
TCGTCCTGTGTGGGGGCCGCGGGTCCTGCGTTGAACCCCAGGCCGAAGCCCCCACGCACGGCGACGGCTCAGGCAACGGCAGTCCGCCGGAGAAGCGAGTGACCGTCGAGGCTTGCCGGCGCAGAGAGCCCGAGGAGCTCGAGAATCGTCGGCGCGAGATCTGTGACCGACCCTGTCGTGGCGACCGCCTCGGCCGAGGCCCCGGCGATCCAGGCGGTGGTCGGGGTCGTCGGATGCGCTCCAGTCCGGCGCGCCGGTGCGCGATACGGGACGTGCACTCGTCCCACGCGTGCCGACTCGCACGTCTCGAGAACTCCGAGGTCCTCTCGGAATGACACCAAGAGGTCGGGCATGTCGGGGTGCGCGTCGGGCCCGAACTCCTCCAGCGGGGTCGACGCCGTCGCGACAATCGGCTCTCCCGTCGCAGGATCGGTGAGCGCGAGGAGCTCGCGACGTATGTTCTCGACCAGCTCAGGCGCGTGGCCCGGGTCAACGGATCCGAACGGCTCCCGCCCCTGGACGTTGATCCTGATCCAGCTGCAGTGATCGCCGTCGAGCGCTGCAGCGCGCGTCTCCCGGGATTCGAGCGGATTGGGCAGCGACCCTGCGGCCTCGCGCGCGCGGTGCTGGAGCTTGCCCTTCAGTACCAATCGGGCGAGCTTCTTTGCCGGTGCCGGCAGGCGTGCGCGAACGCTTGCAGCCGAGCCCTGCCCAGACCCGAGACCGAGACGCAGTAGGACCTCCGGTATCAGCTGAGGGCCCCCGGTTGGCTTTGCCATTCCGTGGCTCGCGATGACAACGCTGACGGCGTGCTCGCCGGCGGCACGGATGAGCGCGCCAATCGCGACGTCGAGCCGGCGATAGATCTCCCTGACCGGATCCGTCGCCTGTCCGAGCGGATGCGCAGCAGCATGCTCGAGGAGATGCCACATCTGATGGCCCGCGCACTGAGGCTCGCCGAAGACCGCGACAAACAGATCCCAATCCTCCTGGTGGAGGAGATCGACCAGCAGCTGCGTCTTCAGCTCGATTCCGGCGACCAGATCGGAGAGCAGCGCCTCATACGCGCTCTCGGATGCGTCGTGGTGGTCGCATGCCGCACGTGTGGCCGTCCCGACCACTCCTTGAGCAGTCATCGGGTATGGCCCGTAGCGGGCGGTCAGCTCCGACGCAATGTCCGGCGGCTCGCTGAACGCAAGGCCGTCAGACCCGAAGGGGTGATCGTGCGTGCCCCACTCCGCGACCTGGATTCCGTTGAGCCCGGATCTCAGCGGCCACCAGGGATAATCGACGACCGCGACCCTGGCACCGGCGTCGGATGCCAGCGTCCAGAATGACGTTGGATCGACTTCGTCTGCCTCGACCGGACGCGGGACCGCTTCCCCTGTACGCAGCTGGCGCGGCGGAAAGTAGAAACCCGTCTTGCCAGACGAGCGGCCCGTTGCGATCTCCGGCCAGATCGCGCCCGGCAGGGTTGAGAGCGTGTTTGAAAGTCTCAGCTCCGTCGCGCCGGCGCACAGCCGAGCGAAGCTCGGAAGGGTGCCGGCGTCGATGCCTTCGTGAACGAGAGCGGCGTCGGCGGCGTCGAGCCCGAGAACGAGTATGCGAGTAGCCATGCGGACCTGGCTACCGGGAGCACTGGTTGGAGACGCGGGCGGGTGCCGGAGGCCTCGTGTCTACGCTGGAGCAGGTTCTTGCGGCCACCCGCTGGACCGTAGGCGGGAGATCGGGCGGTGACCTCCTACCGTGGTCGAGGTTGAACACGACCATACGCGCGTTGTGTCACGCAGTTTCGTGTCACGCGCAGAAGGTCTTCCGCGATCGGCGTACGCGGGCGAATGCGGGTCGGTTCCAAGACCGATATATTCGTCATCGGGGCACTGACGGCTCTCTCAGCGTGGGGACGCGTACGGAGGAGCGCGACTGGACGGAGTGGAGATGGCCACTCTGTCCGCGGTTCTTGAACCAATGGGGGGTCGTAATGACCGTGAAAGGAGCACCATCGGAATTGCTGGCCGCGTTCGTGATCGATTGCCGGTGCGGGGAGCGGTTACTCCTCGGGGATGCGTTCGGCGTTATCGGTACGGAAGAGACGGCGGCTTGGTGCGCCACGCTCGACGATGTAGCGCGACGTCTTGCCGTTCCGCTCGTCTGGGGAAGAGATCAAGAGTCGTGCCCGCGATGTGGCGCGCAGGTTTCGCGTGTCTCGTCGGCTCGTCGCTAAGCGAGCTTCACGCCGCAACTAGCGCCCGCGCACCACGAAGGTGCTTTGGCCGAGTGAGGGCCCGTATTTGACGTCGGCGCGTGGTCCGAAGCCTGGCCAGACATACCAACGGTATGTGCCTGGCGTGAGCCGATACGCTTTCTTGCTGAAGACCCACTTGGCCGAAAGCCGGAGTGTGCGTGTCGTCGGCCAGACGCTGAGAACCTTCAATCCGCTGAGTAGGCCGCTCGTCGTGTGAACCGACGACGGCAACCGGTAGAGCTGGACGTTGTAGTACGCAGCACCGACCACCGCGCGCCAGGTGAGTGTCGGTGGCTTGGTCGTTACGGCGCCGTCCTTGGGTTGAACGAGCATGGGCGCTGCCGGCGTCGCGACGATCGCCGCCTCTGCCGATGCATTCCCGGTCTTGTCGTAGCTCACGACGACAAAGCGATACTCGACGCCGTTCGTCAGCCCTTTCGCGGTGTAGCTGTTCGCGCTCCCCGTATACGCGACCGACAAGGGTGATCCCCCCGACGACTGCTCGACGACGACGTGGTCGAAATCGCTGCCGGGGGGAGATACCCAGGTCAGCGCCACCACTCCGCCCGAGGCGCGTGCGGCGAGTTTGCCGACCGGCGCCGGCGGCTGCGTGTCCGGCGGCGGAGGCGGAGGCACCGTGGCAAGGGTGACGGTCACGGAGGAGGTGGCGACCGTCTTGTTGCCGTTCTTGTCGATCGCGGTGAATGTGACGTTCGTCTTCCCGATGGGGAACGAGGCCGGAGCGTCATTCGTCACCGTCACCGTGCCGTCGACGAGATCGGTCGCGTTCGCCGAGCCGAGGAATGCGGCGATCGTGGAGTCGCTTGCAAGCAACGCGCTCCGGCCGGTCATCGTGATCGCTACGGGGACGTTCAGGCGGGGCGGCGTCGTGTCGACGACCGTGACCGCGAACGACGCATGCCCGGAGTTGCCGTGGCTGTCGGAGGCGCTGCAGGTGACGGTCGTCTTGCCGAGCGAGAACTTCGAGCCCGACGCCGGGAGGCAGACGATGACGGCAGGCGTGAGGGGTCCATCGACTGCGTCGCTCGCCGAGGGTGTGAAGGTCACCAATGCGCCTGACGGCCCGTTCGCTTCGCGCGTCAAGTCGGCCGGGACGGTCACGGAGGGCCCGGTGGTGTCTACGACCGTCACGTGGAAGGTCGCGCTGCCGGTGTTGCCGTGTGCGTCCGTTGCACGACACGTCACCGTCGTCGACGCAATCGCGAACGTCGAGCCTGAGGCCGGGGAGCACGACGGCGACACCG
>DATEXK010000441.1:0-8059 GCA_035257065.1 Gaiellaceae bacterium
CGATCCCTCGCGACGGGCACGGCTGTTGGGCGATGCGCTCGCGCTCTGGCGCGGCGAGCCTCTCGCCGAGCTCGCCTACGAGTCCTTCGCGCAGGCCGAGATCGCGCGCCTCGCAGAGCTCCGGCTCGCGCTCGTGGAGGAACGCACCGAAGCGGAGCTCGCCCTCGGCCGCCACGCAGAGCTCGTCAGCGATCTCGAGGCGCTCGTCCTGGAGCACCCGCTACGGGAGCGGCTGCGTGGCCAATTGATGCTCGCCCTCTATCGCTCGGGACGCCAGGCGGACGCGCTCGAGGCATATCGCGCAGGACGCACGCTGCTCGTCGAGAGCCTCGGGGTCGAGCCGAGCCCGCTGCTGCAGCAGCTCCAGCGCTCGATTCTCCGGCAGGAGGCGCCGCCGCCGGGCGACGGCACCGTGCCCGGTCAGGAGCACTTCGACGAAGTGGCGACGTTGCTGCTCGGCGGCATGGTCACCATCGTCGTCGGGAACGAGGCCGAGTTGCTTGCGGCGGAGCTCGCGCGCCGCTTCGGTCTCGACGCCAACCGGCCTGAGCTCGCACGCGTCTCACAGGCGATCGCAACGCTCAACGGTGCAGGCCCGCTGTACGACACGCTGCACACCCTCGTCGAGGCGGGCGGAGCGCCCGGCCCGCTGCACCGTTTCCTCGCTGCGCTGCCGGCGCGTCTCCGTGCGCGAGACGCGGCGCACCCACTGTTCGTCGTCACCGGGTATGAGCTCGCGCTCGAGCGGGCGCTCGAGGATGCCGGCGAGGCGTTCGACAGCGTCTGTTACATCGCGACCGGGCGCGATCGCGGCAGCTTCTGCCATATCTCACCCGAGGGCGTTGCGACGACGATCGAGCGGCCGAACACCTATGCCACGGAGCTCTCCCTCGAGCAGCGCACCGTCGTCCTCCACCTGCAGGGCCGGGTGGACGCTTCGCCGGAACGCGCGTGGGAGAGCTTTGCCGTCACCGAGGACGACTTCATCCATTACAGCGACGTTGCGGGACGGCTGCCCGTCGCGCTGGCGGCGCGGCTGCGGCGCACTCACCTGTTGCTCCTCGGCTACACGCTGTCGGACTGGACGTTGCGTGTCGTGCTCGAGCGCCTGTGGGGAGAGGAGCCGCTCCACTACCGCTCGTGGTCGGTTCACGCCGGCCCGCCGCCGCTCGAGCGTGAGTTCTGGCGTCGACGCAACGTCGACGTGATCGACATGGCGCCGGATGCCTACATGGCCGAGCTCGAGCACGGCGTCGGCGGGAGGGGCGGATGAGCGACCTGCCCTCGAGCCCGTTCAAGGGGCTCGCTGCGTTCGGGGACTCGGCGGTCGACGCGCTGCTCTTCTTCGGGCGCGGGCGGGAGCGCGAGGCGATCGTCGCGAATCTCCGTGCGAGCAGATTGACTGTTCTCTACGGGCCGAGCGGCGTCGGAAAGAGCTCGCTGCTGCGCGCGGGCGTCGCGCAACACCTCCGTGCGCTCGGTGACGGCGTGGTGATCGTGCACGACGCGTGGGCAGAGGATCCCGTGTCAGGTGTGATCGCGGCCGCACACGAAGCCGATCCGGAGCTCGGTCCGACGGCAGGGCTCGTCGACACGGTCGCGGCGGCCGCGCAGCGCAACGGTGGGGCGTATCTGCTGCTCGACCAGTTCGAGGAGTACTTCCTCTACCACGGGTCCGACGGCGCGCTGGCCGAGGCGCTCCCCGAGCTGCTGCGCCGGCCGGGCTTGCGCGTCAACGTCTTGATCGCGCTGCGCGACGACGCGCTCGCAGAGCTCGACGCGTTCACGGACAGCATCCCTGAGGTCTTCGCCAACCTGCTGCGCCTCGACCGGCTCGATCGTCGTTCCGCCCGGTCGGCCGTCGTCGGCCCGCTCGAGCGGTACAGCGAGCTCGCGGGGGTCGAGTACCGCGTCGAGCCCGCGCTCGTCGACGAGCTGCTCGACGAGGTCGCGGTCGGGCGAGTCGACCTCGGCGGCGGGACCGGCGCGCCGGACTCCTCCGAGCGCGTCGAGGCGCCGCTCCTGCAGCTCGTGCTCGAACGACTGTGGTCCGAGGAGGCGTCGGCGGGCTCGCGGGAGCTGCGCCTGGAGACCTTCCGCCGGCTCGGGGGCGCCGAGCCGATTGTCCGGGACCATGTGCACGGCACGCTGGAGGGGTTGCCGGCCGAGGAGCAGGATGCCGTCGCGCGCATCGTGCGGCAGCTCGTCACACCCTCGGGAGCGAAGACGGCGCACACGGCCGCGGACCTCTCGGACTATGCCGCGGTCGCTGGGACGCAGCTGCAGTCGCTGCTCGAACTGCTCGTACGCGAGCGCATCGTCCGTGCGGTTGAAGGTTCCGCGGGTGGCCCCGCGCGCTACGAGATCTTTCACGACGTCCTCGCCGAGCCGCTGCTCGCGTGGCGCGCCGGCTATGCCCTCGAGCTCGAGCGCGACGCCGCACGGAGGCAGCGACGACGGCTGCTCTCGCTCGTCGGCGCCGCGCTCGTCGCGCTGGCCGTCGTCGGCGCAATCGCTGTGTTCGCGATCACGCAACGGAGCGCGGCACGGGCGCAGGCCCGCCAGGCGCATGCGCACGAGCTGGCGGCGCAGGCGCTTGCCGGCATCAACTCGAACCCCGCGCTGAGCCTTTCCCGCGCAGTTCGCGCGGCCGAGATCTCGCCCGAAGCGCAAACCGAGAGCGTCCTTCGCTCCACGTTGCTCGCCATGCGCGAACAACACGTCGTGCGAGTCGGAGGAAACGTCGTCGCCGCGAGCTTCGCCCCGTCGGGCGGCCGCCTGCTCGTCGCGAGCAGCGACGGCGCCGCAGGCATCTACGACGAGAGCGGCGTCAGACTCGTCGCGCTGCCGCGTCAGCACGCGCTCACCCGTGCCGCCTGGAGCGCCGACGGACGATTGTTTGCGACGGGAGACGCCGGCGGGACCGTGACCGTCTGGCGCGCGTCGGACGGCCGGCGGATCCTACGGGTGGAGACGCCGGCGCCGATCGTGACCCTCGCGTTCACCGGGAAGGCGCTCCTCATCGGCAGCGGCGGTCACCTCCGGATCCTCTCGGACGCTCGCGGCCCGATCCGCAACATCCGCATCGACGGCGCCGTCGTCGCCGCGGCCTTGAGCCCCGACGGCCGACTGCTCGCGGTCGCGGCGAAGCGCGGAGGTCGCATCACGGCTCGGATTCTCGACGCGCACAGCGGGCGGCTCAAAGAGCGTCTCGCGGAACGTGCGATCGGCTCGATGGGCTTCAGCGCCGACGGCCGCCTGCTTGTCACCGGCAGCGCCGACAAGACCGCCCGCCTCTGGAACGCGTCGACCGGGCGGCAGCTCCACGTGCTCCGGCAGCGCGGCCATGTGCTGGCCGAGCACTTCTCGCCGAACGGACGGTTGCTCGTGACCGCGAGCTCCGACGGGACAGCCGCCGTCTGGGCCGTCGGCACGGGCGAGCGCATCCTGCTTCTCACCGGGGCGACCGGAATCGCCGAAGACGCCTCGTTCAGCCCCGACGGGAAGGAGATCGTCGTCGCGTTCGGCGATCGTCTCGCACGGATCTACAACAGCGAGGACGGACGGCTGCTCGCTCCGCTCGCCGGTCACGGCGACGCAGTCACGAGCGTCGCCTACGACCCGAGCGGGCGGACGATCGTCACGGCGAGCGCCGACGGCACCGCCAGGCTCTGGAGCGCGAACGCCGGCGACGAGTTGCTGGCCATCGACCACAGACGAGAAAGCGTCCAGGCGCTCTTCGCCGGCGAGCGCGTACTCTCCGGAGCCGGACAGGAGCTCCGCGTGTTGAGTCCCGGCGGCAAGGTGCTGGCACGCGTCCCGACGGCCGCGCCGATCACCGCCGTCGCCGCGAGCGGGACGTCGTATGCGCTCGCGGATTCGGCCGGCAACCTCGAGCGGGCCACCATTCCCGCACCGGCGCAGACGACAGGCGGCCTCGGCGTGACCGCGCTGGCCTACGCGGCCGACGGAACGCTGGTGACCGGCTCGCGTGACGGGACGATCAGGATCTGGGGACCGCGTGATCCCTTGCCGCGGGTCGTCCATGCGCCGGGCGCAATCGTCGCGATCTCCGCAGTCGACACTCGATTCGTCACGCGAACGGCCGACGGCTCGGTGCGTATCTACGGCGTCGGCGGCGAGCTCCAGCACACGCTCGGCGTACGCGTGCAGGAAGCGACGCTCGCACCGAACGGGTCGGTCGTTGCAACGACCAACGCGCGCGAGGCCGACCTGTGGGATGCCGCTACCGGCAAGCTCGTCCATCGGCTCGTCGGACATCGCTCACGCGTGGCGGATGCCGAGTTCTCGCCTGACGGCAGACTCCTCGTCACCGCAAGCGACGATCACGATGCGCGGACGTGGGATGTCGCGACCGGCCGGCTGTTGCATGTGCTGCGCGGCCACTTCTTCCCGGTGCGGAGCGCCTCGTTCAGTCCGGACGGCCGCTGGGTGGTCACGGCGAGCCAGTTCACGGCCGGGCTCTGGGATGCGGCTACGGGACAGCTCGTCCTCTATCTGCAGGGGAATACCCGACCTCTCACCGGTGCGCTCTTCAGCCCGACGGGCGACTGGATCCTCACGGGCAGCGAGGACGGGACGGCACGCATCGTGCAGTGCGACATCTGCCGCAACCTCGCGGGGCTCGAGCAATTGGCCCATCGGCGCCTGCGCAGCATCGGCACGCGGTAACGCCCGCCGGGCATCGAACGGCCCGCCGCAGCTAACGTCAGGGCCTTGATGACTCGTGTCGAACACGAGGCCGGACGGCGAAGGGTCGTCGTGACCGGCCTCGGTGCAGTGACGCCGCTCGGCGCCGACGTCGAGACGACGTGGACACGCCTGGTCGCCGGGGAGGGCGGAGCCGGGCCGATCACCGCCTTCGACTCGGGCGAGCACTCCGTGCGGATCGCGTGCGAGGCGGACTCCTTCGATCCCTCGAACTGGCTCGACAAGCGCAACGTGCGCAAGCTCGACCGCTTCACGCAGTTCGCCGTCGCCGCGGCGAGGATGGCGGAGGCCGATTCCGGGATCGACGTCGCGAGCGAGCCCGACCGCGTCGGCGCTTCGATCGCGACCGCGCAGGGTGGAGTCGCGAGCCTCGCGGCCTGCTGCGCGCAGGCCGATTCGCTGCGGATTCAGCCGAGCCTCGTCACCGCGTTCATGCCGAACATGGCGGCGGGCTGGGTGTCGATGGAGCTCGGCGCCACCGGTCCGGTCACTGCGCCGTGCGAGGCCTGCGCGGCTTCTGCGATGGCGATCGGCGACGGCTACGACGCGATCCGGCTCGGCCGCGCGGAGGTGATGCTCTGCGGCGGCAGCGAGGCCGGCGTCACGCCGCTCGCGATCGCCGGCTTCGCCGCCATGCGCGCGCTCTCCCGCCGCAACAACGACCCGGCGCATGCGAGCCGCCCGTTCGACGCACAGCGCGACGGGTTCGTGATGGGGGAGGGTGCTGCCGTGCTCGTGCTCGAGGAGCTCGACCACGCGCTCGCGCGCAACGCAAAGGTGTACGCCGAGCTCGCCGGCTACGGCCTCAGCTCCGACGCGCACCATATGACCGAGCCCGATCCCCTCGGCCACGGACAGGCGCGGGCGATTCGCCTCGCCCTCGCCGACGGGAAGATCGAGCCGGACAGCGTCGACTACGTCAACGCGCACGCGAGCTCGACGCCGCTTGGCGATGCGAGCGAGACCGCGGCGCTCAAGCTCGCGTTCGGCGAGGAGAAGGCGCGCTCCGTGCCGATCTCGTCGCTGAAGGGCGCGACAGGCCATTGTCTCGGGGCGGCCGGAGCGATCGAGATGTGTGCGACCGTGCTGACCGTCGTCCGCGACGTGATTCCGCCGACGATCAACTACGAGACGCCCGACCAGCTCTGCGATCTCGACTACGTGCCGAACGTGGCGAGGGAAGCTCGAGTCGACGTCGCGATCAGCAACAGCTTCGGCTTCGGCGGCCACAACGCCGTGATCGCCGTGCGCAAGTTCGCGGGCTAGGTAAAGACGATCGTCCGGTTCTCGTAGACGAGAACGCGGTCCTCGAGGTGCCATTTGATCGCCCGAGAGAACACGCTTCGCTCGATGTCGGCTCCGATGCGCGCGAGCTCGGCGGGGCCGTCCCGGTGCGTGACGCGCTGGATGTCCTGCTCGATGATCGGGCCTTCGTCGAGATCGGCGGTCACGTAGTGCGCCGTCGCCCCGATCAGCTTGACGCCGCGCTCCCACGCCCGTTCGTACGGGCCCGCGCCGATGAATGCCGGCAGGAAGGAGTGGTGGATGTTGATCACCGGCACGCCGACGCGGTCGAGGAAGTCGTCCGAGAGGATCTGCATGTAGCGCGCAAGCCCGACGAGCTCGACCTGGCCGTTGAGAAGCTCGAGCATCCGGGCTTCCGCCTCCGCCTTCGACCCTTGCGCGACCGGAACGTGGTGGAACGGCACGCCGAACGCGGCGACCGCCTCCGCACAGTCCGGATGATTCGAGACGACACAGGCGATCTCGCAGGGAAGGTCGCCGCGCCGCCAGCGCCAGAGCAGGTCGAGCAGGCAGTGGTCGCGGCGAGAGACGAAGAGCGCGACTCGCTTCGCCTCCGCGGGATAGCTCAGGCGCCAATCCATTCCGAAGCGCGCCGCGATCTCCTCGCCGAAGCGGCGTTCGAGCACCGCGCGCGCCGCATCGAGCCCCGCGAGGTGGAACTCCATGCGGAGGAAGAAGCGTCCTCCTTCGGGATCGGTCGAGTGCTGGTCCGAGGCGACGATGTTCGCGCCGAGCTCGCTGAGCAGCCCGGCGACCGCCGCGACGATCCCGTGCCCGTCGGGGCAGGAGACCAGGAGGCGCGCATGGTCGGTCAGCCGGTCGGCGTGCTCGGTCATCGGCCGCCGAACCGCAGCGATTCCGGATAGGGGAAGAAGTCGACCATCTCGCCGGCTTCGATCCGGCGCTGGCAGTCCTGCCAGAACTCGGGCTCGAGCAGCTCGGCGTGGTGGCGGAGGAAGTGCTCGCGCAGCCGAGGGTCGGAAAGCAGGAACGTCGCGAACTCTTCCGGGAAGACGTCGTTGCGCACGACGCCGTACCACGGCTCGCCGGCGAGCTCCGCTTCCGGGTTCGGCGCTTCGGGGATGCGGCGGAAGTTCACGTCGGTGAGGTACTCGATCTCGTCGTAGTCGTAGAAGACGACGCGCGCGTCGCGCGTCACACCGAAGTTCCGCCAGAGCATGTCACCCGGAAAGATGTTCGCGATCGCGAGGTCGCGGATGGCGTTGCCGTATTCGATCACCGCATGCTCGAGCTCGTCGGGCGTCGCCCGGTCGAGGTACATGTTGAGCGGCACCATGCGGCGCTCGACGTAGCAGTGGCCGATCGTGATGGTTTCGCCGTCGTCCTCGACGATCGACGGGGCGAGCAGCTGGAGCTGCTCGAGCAGGTCGGCCGAGAAGCGTTCGCGCGGCAGCGCCAGGTCGGTGAACTCGAGCGTGTCGGCCATGCGCCCGACGCGGTCGACGTGCTTCACCATCGTGAACTTCGACCTGACCGTCGCGCGGTCGGTGTCCTTGCCGGGGCCGAACACGTCCTTGATCAGCTTGAAGACGTAGGGGTACGACGGCAGCGTGAACACCAGCATCACCTGGCCCCGGATCCCGGGCGCCTCGACGAACGCGTCCTGCGAATGGTGCAGGTGCTGGAGCAGGTCGCGGTAGAAGAGCGTCTTGCCCTGCTTGCCGAGACCGAGCATCGTGTACAGCTCGGAGCGCGGACGCGTGGGTGCGATCTCCTGCAGGAACTCGACGTAGCCGGACGGCACCTGCATGTCGACCATGAAGTACGCGCGCGACAGCGAGAAGAAGTTGTTGATCTGCCGTGGGTCGAGCACGATTGCGTCCAGCGCGAGTCGTCCGGAGTCGTCGTGCAGCACCGGCACGATGAACGGCAGGGCCTCGTAGCCGTTGACGATCCTCCCGAAGACGTACGCGGCTTTGCTCCGGTAGAACGCCGAGCCGAGCACCTGGATCTGGTGGTTCCGCTCGAGGTGCGTCCACGGACCGCTCGGGCGTTCGTCGAG
>DATEXK010000442.1:0-2323 GCA_035257065.1 Gaiellaceae bacterium
GGAATCGGGCGTACG
Source organism: Gaiellaceae bacterium (assembly GCA_035257065.1). GTDB lineage: Bacteria > Actinomycetota > Thermoleophilia > Gaiellales > Gaiellaceae > Palsa-739. Next base: position 16 of record DATEXK010000442.1, read on the forward strand.
CCGGTGCGGGAGGGGCTCCGCCGCCTCGCTCACGAGCGGCTCGTCGAGGTCTACCCGCGCCGCGGCATGTTCGTCACCGGGGTCGACGTCCGCGAGCTTGCGCGCCTCTCGGAGGTGCGGGCCGTGCTCGAGCCTGAGGCCGCGCGGCTCGCCGCCGAGCGGGCCACCGACCTCGACCGGGCCGCCATCGCAGAGCTGCTCGACGAGCTTGGCGCCGGCGGCCGCGACGACCGCGAGCTGATGGAGCTCGACGAGCGGATCCACGGCGCCGTCTACAGGGCCGCGCACAACGACCTGCTCGAGGCGACGCTCGGCCAGTACTACGTCCTTGCGCTGCGGATCTGGTCGATGGCGCTCGACCGGCAAGAGGAGCTCGAGGAGGCGGTCGACGCGCATCGCACGCTGCTCGAGGCGATCCGCGACGGCGACGGCGAGCGCGCCGCCGAGACGATGCGCGCCCATGTCCAGAACTTCGAGCAGGCGATGCGTCGCATGCTCCTGACCGTGTGAGGGAGCGAGACAAGGCGTGAGCGATTTCCCCGCAACAGCGAAATGCGTCGTCATCGGCGGCGGCATCGTCGGCAACAGCCTCGTCGGCCATCTCGCCGAGCTCGGCTGGCGCGACCTCGTCCAGCTCGACAAGGGCCCGTTTCCGAACCCGGGCGGCTCGACGGGCCACGCGTCGAACTTCATCTACCCGGTCGACCACTCGAAGGAGATGACGCAGCTCACGCTCGACTCGATGCGCCAGTACAAGGAGGCGGGAACGCTGATCGAGAGCGGCGGCATCGAGGTCGCCCGCACCGAGGAGCGGATGGAGGAGCTGCGACGCCGGATGGCGTCGGCGAAGTCATTCGGCGTCGACGGCGTGCGGCTCGTCACTCCTGCCGAGGTGAAAGAGCTCGTTCCGTTCATCGACGAATCCGTGATCGTCGGCGGCTTCTACACGCCGTCCGTCGCCGTCGTCGACTCGCTCCGCTTCGGGACGATCATGCGCGAGCGCGCGCAGGAGCTCGGCGCCGTGCAAGTCTTCCCGAACACCGAGGTGCTCGGCATCGACGTCGAGAACGGGCGGGTCAAGCGCGTGCGCACGTCGCGCGGCGACGTCGAGGCCGGCGTCGTCGTCATCGCCTGCGGCGTCTGGAGCCCGCGCATCGCACGCATGGCGGGCGCGAACATCCCGCTCACGCCCGCGGTGCACCAGATGATCGACGTCGGCCCGGTGCCGCGCTTCCTCAGCTCGAAGAGTGCGATCGAGTTTCCGATCGTGCGCGACATGGACACGAACATGTACGAGCGCCAGGACGGGCAGGGCCTCGAGGTCGGCTCCTACGCGCACCGGCCGATCCTCCACGAGCCCGACGAGATCCCGTCGCTCGAGGAGGCGTCGCTGACGCCGACCGAGTTGCCGTTCACGCAGGAGGATTTCGAGCTGCAGCTCGAGCACGCGCTCGAGCTCGTGCCCGAGATCCTCGGCGACGAGTCGGTGGGCATCAAGTACGCGATCAACGGGCTCCTGTCGCTCACGCCGGACGGACTGCCGTTGCTCGGCGAGACGCCCGAGGTGAAGGGCCTCTGGTCGGCCGCCGCGGTCTGGGTGAAGGAAGGCCCCGGCGTCGGCCGCGCCGTCGCGGAATGGATGACGCGCGGCGAGTCGGAGATCGACCTCCAGTCATCCGACATCGCGCGGTTCTACGACGAGCAGAAGACGCCGGAGAACATCAAGGCTCGCGCATCCGAGGGCTTCAACAAGACGTACGGCATCGTCCATCCGTCGGAGCAGTGGGCGTCGAACCGCAGTGTCCGTGTCTCGCCGTTCTACGAGCGCGAGCAGAAGCTCGGTGCGGTGTTCTACGAGGCCGCGGCGTGGGAACGGCCGCACTGGTACGAGTCGAACGCGAAGCTCGTCCAGGAGTATGGTGTCCAGCCGCGCGAGCACGAGTGGGACGCGCGCTGGTGGTCGCCGATCATCAACGCCGAGCACCTCGCGATGCGCGACCGCGCAGCGATGTTCGATCTGACCGCGTTCTCGATCTTCGACGTGAAAGGCCCGGCTGCGCTTGACGTCGTGCAGCACGTCTGCGCGCGGCAGATGAACGTGCCGAGCGGCCGCGTCATCTACACGCCGGTGCTGACGCCGAGCGGCGGTTTCAAGTCCGACCTCACGATCATGAAGATGGACGACGAGACCTTCCGCGTCGTCACCGGCGGCGCGCACGGCATGGCCGACAAGAAGTGGTTCGCCGACCACCTGCCCGACAACGGTTCGGCGACGATCGACGATCTGACGTCGAGCTGGTGTACCGTC
>DATEXK010000443.1:0-2852 GCA_035257065.1 Gaiellaceae bacterium
TTCTCGAGAGCTTCGAGCCGCGCTCGTTCGAGATCGCGGCGCGGCAATAACGTATCGCTACTACGGGTTCCCGCTCGTAGGACGGATCGCGACGGTGGCGATATCCGGCCGGCACCGCGCGTAATCCGTCCTGTGACGTCGCCTGGGCCAGCGTCCTTACGCGTGGTCTAGCTCGCAGCGAAGAACCGCGGGACTTCTCTAACTAGCGACTTGGTTGTTGTGTCCGCGACCCAGCTCGGACATCCGGAAGAAGCCCGAGTCTGACCAACTCGCGCCGCAATTCGGCGGCGTCGGTGAACTGAATGGCGCGGAACCCGAGGGCTCTCGCCGCGTCGATGTTCGCCGGGGAGTCGTCGATGAACAGCGACTCTGCCGGTTCGATCCCGAACCGCCCTACGAGGTGCTCGAAGATCCGCGGGTCGGGCTTGTTCACCCCGACCTCGCCCGAGATGACGATCCCCTCGAACCAGGACAGGAAGTCGAAGCGCTCGAGAGCGACAGGGAACATCTCCGCCGACCAGTTGCTGAGCGCGACCAGCCGGATGCCCGCAGCACGGAGCTCGGTGAGCACGTCGACCGTTCCCGGAATCTCCCCGGATAGCATCTCGGGCCAGCGAAGGTGGAACGCTTCGATGAGCTCGCGCCGCTCCGGATGCTCCGCGACCAGAGTCGCGATGGCCTCGGCCCAGGGCCGTCCCGCGTCCTGCTGCGCGTTCCAATCGGCCGTGGTCACCTCGGCAAGGAACGACTCCATCTCGTCCGGGGCGTCGAACAGCTTCCGGTACAGGTGGCGCGGGTCCCACTTGATGAGGACGCCCCCGAGGTCGAAGACGACGGTGGTCGAGGACGTCACGTCAACCATCTGTCCGGGTCAAACGGTTTCCCAGACAGAGACGTGCTTCATGCTGTCGCTCGTGAACGGCTCGCGATTCCAGTCGCTCCAACGCTCGCGCAACGTCATGCCGGCGATCCGGGCCATCAGGTCGAGCTCGGCCGGCCAGACGTAGCGGAACGGAGCCCACGACCGCCCGAAGCTCCCGTCATGCCGCTCGCCGTAGTGATGCGAGATGAGCCCCTGGCGCGCCACGTCGTACTCGTCGAAGCCGAACCGCGTCGGATGCGTGACCGAGAAGACGTGGATCGTCTCCCCCGGCGGCAGGAGCCGCAACGCCGGCACCATGACCTCGATCACGAAGCAGCCGCCGGGCTCGAGCTGCGCGGCGACGTTCTCGAAGCACGCGACCTGCTCGTCCTGCGTCGTCAGGTTCATGATCGTGTTGAAGACGAGGTAGGCGAGCGAGAACGTGCCGTCGACTTTCGTCGTCGCGAAGTCGCCGATCGTCACGCTGATCTCGTCGGCGCCCGGTTTCGCACGCAGACGCGCGAGCATCGCCTCCGAGAGATCGATCCCGTGCACCGGGACGCCCCGCCTCGAGAGTGGAAGCGCGATTCGTCCCGTGCCGATTCCAAGCTCGAGCGCACTGCCGCCTCCTGCAAGCTCAGCGAGGAACTCGACGGTCGGCTCGAGGACGGCGGGAGCTGCCATCTCGCCGAGCGAGTCGTCGTACTGGTCCGCGACGCATTCTCCGAAGTAGTCCTCGGGCACGCTCACAGTTTTTCAAATCGCCGGACGCGAACGATGCTGAACTCGACTTCCAATCCCGTTAAGCTCGCTCGGATGGCCGAGTCAGACGCTCACGCACACCGCAACGAGAGGTTGTCGTGCGGGCTGCGCTGACGCGGGCGAGGAACGTGATCGAGCTCGTCGACCTGCCCGAGCCTGCTGCGGCGGGACCGGGCGAGCTCGTCGTGAGGCCCGAGTCCGTCGGGTTGTGTGGCTCTGACTTCCACTACTTCCACGGTGACATCGGCCTCACCGACGACCCGGACGTGTTGTACCCGCGCATCCAGGGCCACGAGTTCTCGGCGATTGTCGAGGACATCGGGCAGGATTGTCCGCCCGGCTTCACCGCGGGTCAGCGCGTCGCGGTCTGGCCGCTCTCTGCGTGCGGACACTGCGCCTGCTGCCGGATGGGCCGCGAGAACGCATGCGAGAACATCAGCCTGATCGGGATCCACGTCGACGGCGCGCTACAGGGCCTGCTCCGCGTGCCCGCGCATCAGGCGTTTCCCGTCAAGCTCGACGACGCGCGCCTTGCGGCGTTTGTCGAGCCGATGTCGATCGCCGTACGCACGGTCGTGCGAGGGCGCGTCGCGGCCGACGAGCACGTGCTCGTCCTCGGTGCGGGGCCCATCGGCCAAGCAGTCGCGATCGCGGCGCTCGACCGCGGCGCAAAGGTGCTGCTCGTCGACCAGGTCCCCGAACGTCTCGAGCTGTGCGCGTCCGGCGCCGAGGTCGCCCTCACGCACAGCGGCGACGATCTGGCTGCGCGTGCGCGCGAGTGGACTGGTGGCGAGCTCCCCGAGATCGTGGTCGAGGCGACGGGCGCGAAGGAGCCGATGCGCCTCGCGCTCGACCTGGTCGCAGCGGCGGGGCGCATCCTCGTCGTCGGGCTCTCGGGACACGAGGTTCCACTCCGCATCGGCGCACTTCCGTTTCGCGAGCTCGACGTGCTCGGCGTCAGCTGCTGTAACGGACCTGAGTTTGCAGTGGCGGCCGACCTCGTCACGCGCCACCGAGATGCCGTCTCTCCGCTCATCACGCACGAGTTCTCGCTCGAGGAGACAGCGGAGGCATTCGCGTTTGCGATCGAACATCCCGCAGAGGTGATGAAAGCGGTCGTGCACGTCCAGTAAGCGCGCCGGCCGATTCACACGCCTTTCTCAGGGTTCGCCCCTACCTTCTGAGGAATGGACGATCACCTCGAACGAACCATCACGCGCCGCGGCTC
>DATEXK010000444.1:0-7168 GCA_035257065.1 Gaiellaceae bacterium
CATGCCCGCCTACGACTGGGAGGTCGACGAGGCGCTCGCCGACGGCGTCGAGCTGCACGACTCCTGGGGCATTGCGCAGTTCCACGGCGACGGGCGTGTGCAGTCGGTCGAGTTGAAGCGTTGCACCGCCGTGCTCGACGAGAACGGCAGGTTCAGCCCGCAGTACGACGCAGCGGTCGTGGACGAGGTCGTCTGCGACGTGGCGATCGTTGCGATCGGGATGGGCGCAGACACCGCGACGTTCCCGGCGCTCGCGCCCGACGGTGCGCGGACGATCCAGGCCGATCCGGCGACGCTGCAGACCTCGCTGCCCTGGGTCTTTGCCGCCGGTGACGCGGTGACCGGTCCTTCGATGATCACGGATGCAGTCGGCCAGGGTCGGAAGGCCGCGCACATGCTCGACCGCTTCCTGCGCGGGCTCGAGCTCGACGGCTTCGTCGAGCCGCTGCCCGTCGTCGACAAGGCGGACGTCCTCGGGCGCCAGAGCAGCCACAGCCGCAGGGAGCCGCTCGCCGCAGCCGCTGTCTTTGTCGCTCCGACCGACTTCTCCGAGCTCGAGCAACCCTTGACGGAGGCCGAAGCCCGCAGTGCCGCCGGTCGCTGTCTCGACTGCGGCGTCTGCTCTGAATGCCACGAGTGCATCGCCGCTTGCCCGGCCGACGCGATCAACCTCGACATGCGCGAGCAGGAGGTCGAGATCGACGTCGGCACGGTGATCGTCTCGACCGGCTACAAACTCTTCCCGGCCGACCTGAAGCCCGAGTACGGCTACGGCCGCTTCAAGAACGTCATCACAGGGACGCAGATGGAGCGGTTGCTCGCGCCGACGCGCCCGTACAACACCGTGCTGCGCCCCGGCGACGGCAGGGTGCCCGAGCGGATCGCCTACGTGATGTGCACGGGCTCGCGGGACCAGACCGTCGGCAACCCGCTCTGCTCGAAGTTCTGTTGCATGTACTCGATCAAGCAGAACCAGCTGATCATGGGCGCGCTCCCGCTCGCCGACGTCACCGTCCACTACATCGACATCCGTGCTGTCGGCAAGGGCTACGACGAGTTCTTCGAGCAGGCAAAGGCCATGGGCGCGAGCTTCGTCAAGGGTCGCGTCGCCAGGATCACCGAGAGCGACGAGGGCAATCTCACGCTGCGCTACGAGGACATCGACAACGGTGGCGCGATCGCCGAGGCCGAGTACGACCTGGTCGTGCTCGCGGTCGGCGTGCAGCCGAACCACGATGCCGCGCGCCTCTTCCGCGTCGGGGAGCTCGCGCTCGACGCCCAGGACTATGTCGACGAGGTCGACGAGGACGTCAACCCCGCGCGGACGAGCATTCCCGGCGTGTTCGTGGCCGGCGCGGCCTCCGGCCCGAGAGACATCCCGGAATCGATCCTCCACGCCGGCGCAGCGGTCGCCCAGGCGGCCGCGCACATCGAACGGTCGGCGGTGCACGCATGAGCGACGAGCGGCGCATCGGCGTCTATGTCTGCAATTGCGGCGGCAACATCTCCGACTACGTCGACGTCGAGCACGTCGTCGACGCCGTCAAGGACGAGCCCGGCGTTGTCGTGGCAAGGCGCGCGATGTTCACCTGCTCGGATGCGACGCAGCAGGAGATCGTCGACGACATCGTGGGGCAGAAGCTCGACGGATTGGTCGTCGCTTCCTGCTCGCCGAAGCTGCACACCTTCACGTTCCGGGAAGCCGCGCGTCGCGCCGGCCTGAACCCTTACGAGTACACGCAGGTCAACATCCGCGAGCAGTGCTCGTGGACCCACACCGACGACCGGGTCGGCGCCACGCGCAAGGCGATCAGGCTCGTGCGCGCCGGCATCGCACGGACGCGGCTGACCGAGCCGCTCGAGCCGATCGTCGTGGAGACGACGCCGCGGGCGCTCGTCATCGGCGGGGGCATCGCCGGCATGCGCGCGGCCGTCGGCCTTGCAGACGTCGGACTCGCCGTCTTCCTCGTCGAGCGCGAGACGGAGCTCGGCGGCTGGGTCGGTCACCTCGGCGAGCTGTTCCCGAACGGCAAAGACGGTCGCGAGTTGATCGCGCGCCTGCAGGAGGAGATCAGGCAGCGGCCGGACATCACCGTGTTCACGAACGCTGAAGTGACTGCCAAGTCCGGCACCTTCGGCAACTACCGCGCAGTCGTCCACGCGGCCGGCGAGTCGATTCATCTCGAGGTCGGGCAGATCATCGTCGCCACGGGCTTCGACAGCTATCAGCCAGTTGACAGCGAATATGGCTATGGAATCGACGGCGTGCTCACGCTGCCGGAGTTCAAGCGGCTCCTTGACGAGACGGAAGGGCCGCTCGTCCATCACGGCAAGCCGGTCGAGACGGTCGCCTACGTCTACTGCGTCGGCAGTCGCGGCGCCGACCACTCGTACTGTTCGCGCTTCTGTTGCAGCGCGGCCGTGCACGCATCTCTGCTTGCGGCCGATCGCGGCGCGAACGTGCGTCAGTACCACCTTTACCGCGACATGCGCACGTACGGCAAGAACGAACTGATGTTGAACGAGTCTCGGGAGCGCGGTTCGCTGTATCTCAAGTTCGCCGACGATGATCCGCCCGAGGTGGCGCGGAACGGCGACGGGCTCACCGTGACCGTGCGCGACCTGCTGACGGCCGGCGAAGAGCTCGTGATTCCCGCGGACCTCGTCGTGCTCGTGACCGGCATGGTGCCGCGTCCGAACGACGAATTGATCAAGACGCTGAAGCTGCCGGTCGGCGTGGACGGGTTCTTCAACGAGATCCATCCGAAGCTGCGGCCGGTGGAGACGGTCGTCGACGGCGTTCTCATCGCCGGCGCCTGTCAGGGGCCGAAGACGTCGGCGGAAAGCGTCGCGTCGGGGCTCGCCGCGGTCACGCAGGCCGCGGCGGTGCTGAAGCGGGGCATCGCCGAGCTCGATCCGCAGGTGGCCGTCGTCGACGCTTCCCTTTGCACGAGCTGTGGTGCCTGTGTCGAGTCGTGCCCGTTCGGCGCCATCTCGCTCGACGGCGTCGCCCTGATCGACGCTGCAGGCTGCAAGGGCTGCGGCGGCTGTGTGCCGGTCTGCGCCGAGGACGCGATCGACCTCCAGGGTTACACCGACGGTCAGATGCGAGCGATGATCGACAGTCTCTTGACCGGGGCGGTGGCATGAGCCGCGACGTCCGCGAGATCGTCCGCGACGAGCCGCTGATGCGTAGCCGCCTGCTCGAGTTGCTGCAAAGCGGCCCGCTGACTGTGCCCGAGCTCGCCGTGACCGGAGGGCTTCCGGAGGACGAGGTGATGCTGTGGGTGATGGGTCTTCGCAAGTACGGCTACGTCGCCGAGCAGCCGGACGTGAGCCCCGAAGGCTATTACCGCTATGCGGCGGTGAACCGCTCGTGAGCGCCGTCGTGAACCCTGCCCTGGCGGACGAGCTGCGCCTGATCGGCCGGTTCGACGCAGAAGCATGCATGAACTGCGGCGTCTGCTCCGCCACCTGCCCACTCGGCATCGACCTGCTCCCGCGCCGGCTGTTCCGCTACGCCGTGTTGGGGATGGAAGCACGCGTGCGTGCAGAGAGTGAAGCCGCGTTCTCCTGCCTTCTCTGCCGGGCGTGCGAGGAGAACTGCCCGGCGGGTGTCGGCATCACCGAGAACGTGCGCGTTCTGCGGCACTGGCTGCTGGAGGACGGACGCTGATGGCGCTCGCGACTCGAGACGTGGTCGGGATCCTGACCGACAACCTGCGCCTGCGTGGCTCGGTGCTGCCGATCTCGGCGAAGCGTGCGACGCGCTGGGCGCGAGATCTCGATCTGCCGCGCGGTGGCGAGACCGTCCTCTACACCGGGATGATGTATCAGCTGATTCCGTACATCGAGCGCCTCGTCGGCCTCGAGGAGCGCCTCGGCGATTCCCCTCTTGCCCGCTTCAGCGGTCTTGCGCGCCGCGCCAACCGGGTCGTCAACGGCGCAGCGCTCGTCGCGCGTCCCCGCGCCGGCGAACGAGCTGAGTACGACCGCGTGCCGGCCAACGTCGCGCGTCTGCTCCGGCAGGCCGGAGTCGACTTCGGCTACCTGTACGAGGACGACCTCTACTCAGGAGCGCTTGCGCATGACTTCGGCGCCGACGAGGTCGTTGCAGCCCACGCTCGGCGCGTTGCTGCACTGTTCAAGAAGCACGGCGTCCGCGAGGTGATCACGATCGACCCGCATACGACGACGATGCTGCGCAGCGTCTATCCGACACTCGTCGACGGCTATGACGTGCGGGTCCGGAGCTACCTCGAGGTGCTCGCCGAGTGCGGGCTGCCGCTCCAGACGCCGCTTTCGGGCGCGGTCGTCGTACACGATTCCTGCGTCTATGCCCGCTACGAGAGTGTCGTCTCCGAGCCGCGCGAGTTGCTCGCTGCAGCCGGTCTGACGGTCGGCGAACCGGTGAGCTCGGGGAGGCAGACATGGTGCTGCGGCGGCCCGGCCGAAGCGCTCTACCCGGCGAAGGCTGCAGCCGTCGCCGCCGACCGGGTGGAGCAGTTGCTCGCGGTCTCCCCGGACTGCGTCACGATGTGCCCCATCTGCCTCGTCAACCTTCGCAAGGCCGCGAACGGAACGATGCACTTCCGCGACATCTCCGACTATCTGGTCGAGGCGTCCGTACCCGCGGGCAGCGAAGGCTAGCTCCGCGCGGTCAGGCGGGCGATCTCGTGCTCGACCTCTCGCTCGCTCACCGGGCGGCGGAAGTGGATCACCATCGCGCTGAGCAGGACGTAGAAGCCCCAGATGAGCGCGACCCAGATGATCCACGGGCTCCAGTCGCCAGGATTGTCATTCGCGCTCAGCCGCTGCGGCCAGCCACCCGAGCTGAGGTACTCGCCGACGGCCCACACGGGCGTCAGGATGAGCATCCCGAGCGCGAACGTCGCCACCCGGATCTCGAGCCTGCGGTACAGCTTGACGCGCTTGCGCGCCCATTTTCCGTAGTTGCTCGTCGGCGTTCAGGTCTTGCGTCGACATCGTCACGACCTCCTTTTCGCGTCGCTCGGCCCGGCTGAAGATCATCTCGGCGCCTCGCCGAGGAACTGCTCGATCGCTTCGATCGCTGCAGGGACCGCCACGCAGTAGACCGTCTGTCCGCGCTTCTCGCAGCGGATCAGCCCGGCCTGCCGGAGCTCCTTGATGTGATGCGAGACGGTGGACAGCGAGAGATCGAACTCGCGCGCAAGGACCGAGATGCTCCGGTCCATGTCGGCGACCCTCTTTTCCTCGCGCTCGCGGATGAGCCGGTAGATCGCGAGCCGGTTCGGATCGGATAGCGCGCGGAACACGGGTGCAAGCTCGACCACAGCCCCTCCAGCTTCGATAGTTGTCGAAGCGTCTCACCCCGCGCCGCGTCCGGCGCATCCGCATTTTCCCGCAGTTCTTAGGAGGGTTTGGGGGAACGGGGTTCTGCACAACCACCGTTTCGCCGAACCCTCCTATCCCCAGGACGTCTCGCTCATCGGTCGCAGCGCCGTCTCGAGGATCCGCAGGTGGCGCGGTCGCTCGAGTGCGAAGACGACGACCTCCGCGACGTCCTCCGCCGTCATCATCCCCGGCAGTGCATCGGGGGTCCGGCCGCGGTCCTCGTCGAGGGCGAAGTCCGTCGCGACGCCGCCGGGGCAGATGTTCGTGCAGCGAATGCCGTGCTCGCGCAGCTCGTGGTCGAGTGCGCGCGTGAACCCGACTTGCCCGAACTTCGAGGCGCAGTAGACGGCCTCGTTCGGCAGACCGCGGCGTCCGGCCTCGGACGCCAGCGTGATGACGTCTCCCTCGCGGCCGAGCATGTGCGGCAGCGCCGCACGGATCGCGTACAGCGTCCCTTTGAGATTGACGTCGATCATCTCGTCGAGGTGCGCGCGCGAGAGCTCGAGGAACGGTCCGTACGCGCCGACGCCCGCGTTCGCGACGACGATGTCGATGCCCCCGAATGCCTCGGCGGTCGCATCGCACAGGCGCGTAAGCGCGTCCAGGTCGCGGACGTCGCACGGTTGTGCCACCGCGCCGGCGAGCCCGAGGTCGTCGCCGCTCCGCGACGCCAGTCCGAGCTTGACGCCTCGTTCGTGCAGCATGCGTGCGAGCGCCGCGCCGATGCCGCGGCTCGCGCCGGTGATCACCGCTGTCTTGCCGTCCAGGTTCATGTCGTCGTCTCCTCTAGAGGTTTGAGCGTGGGGTAGAGCTGTCGGTAGCGGTCGTAGCCGCGCTCGTAGGCGGCGGACCACTCCGGGTCCGGGTCGATGCGGTCACGGACTCGTACGCAACGAGCGACGGCATCGGCGGCGTTCTCGAAGACACCGGCGCGCACGCCCGCGAGCAGCGCGGCGCCGAACGCCGATCCCTCCTCCGATTCCGTCCGCTCGAGCGGCAGTCCGAGCACCGAGGCGACGATGCGGAGCCAGAGATCGCTCTTCGCTCCACCGCCCGATGCGCGCCCGACTTCCGGGCGGACGCCGAGCTCGCGCAGCAGCTCGAGCGAGTCGCGCAGGCCGTAGGCGACGCCTTCGAGGGTCGCGCGAGCCAGCGCCCCCCGGTCGTGGCGGAGGGAGAGGCCCGTGAATGATCCGCGCGCATCGGGGTCGGCGTGCGGGGTGCGCTCACCTGCGAGGTAGGGCGCGAACAGGAGCCCTTCGGTACCGGGCGCCCAGCGCGCCGCCTCCTCGTCGAGTGCGCCGTAGCCCGCGCCGACGACTCCGCGCAGCCAGGCGAACGATCCCGCCGCGCTCAGCATCACGCCCATCGCATGCCAGGTGTCGGGCACGGCGTGGCAGAAGACGTGCACGCGCGCCTGCGCGTCCGGCAGGTAGGAGGGCAGCGCGGCGAAGACGACGCCGGACGTGCCGAGCACGACCGACACGGGGCCCGGGCTCGCGATCCCGACGCCGAGCGCGGCGGCCGCCTGGTCGCCTGCGCCCGCAATCTCGGTCGACTCGTACGCAGTGGGGAGCCACTCGAGCGGGATGTCGAGCGCTTCGCAGACCTCGGTCGACCAGCGGCGCCCGGCGACGTCGAAGAGCAGGGTTCCGGAAGCGTCGGCCGCGTCGATCGCGTGCACGCCGGTCAGCCGGAGCCGGACGTAGTCCTTCGGCAGCAGCACGTGCCGGATGCGCGCGTACACATCGGGCTCGTGACGGCGCAGCCAGAGGAGCTTCGGCGCGGTGAA
>DATEXK010000445.1:0-4520 GCA_035257065.1 Gaiellaceae bacterium
CGGCGAGTATAGGCGAGAGCGTGTCGACGCGCTCGAGCACGACGTTGTGGTCGTAGCCGTGGGCAATAGCGAGCTGTGGGAACGCCTCGCGGATACGCGCGCCGATCCGCGTGGGGGTCGTGAAGTCGAGAGGTGTTCCCGCCACGGGAGCGATCTCTCCGCTGGGAATCAGCGTGCGGTCGACCGGCGTGTAGCGGTCCGCGTAGAGCGTGAGGATGTGGTCGCAGATCGTCCCGCTGGCTTCGCCGGCGAGGTTCCAGTAGGTGTGGTTCGTGAGGTTGACGACTGTCGCTGCGTCCGTCGTCGCGCGGTAGTCGATCCGGAGCGAGTCATCGTTCGCGAGCGTGTACGTCACGTTGACGGCCAGCGTGCCGGGGTAGCCCATCTCGCCGTCAGGGCTCGTGTACTGGAGTTTGAGCCCGACGCCGTCGCGTGTCGGCGGAACGACGGCTGCCTGCCAGACGCGCTTGTCGAAGCCGGCCGTGCCGCCATGGAGGGAGTTAGTCCCGTCGTTGCGCGGCACTTCGTACGTGACGCCGTCGAGCAAAAAGCGACCGTTCGCGATCCGGTTCGCGTAGCGGCCGATGATGGCGCCGAAGTAGTGGCCATCGCGTGCGACGTAGTCGGCGAGGGTCGGGAAGCCGAGCACTACGTTAGCTTTACGACCGTCACGATCCGGCACCCAGAGCTGCTGTACGGCCGCGCCATACGTCATGACGGCGACAGCGATGCCCGACGAGTTCGTCAAGTTGTAGAGATCGACGACGCTGCCGTCCGGCGTCGTCCCGAACGGCAGCCTTGTGATGGACGGCGCGGTCTCCACGGACGACTAGGCGGAGCGGACGGCCTCGGCTGCTGCGCGCTGAATGCGCTTCAGGTTCCGCATGACGTCGTCGCCGCCGCGCCCGAACAGGTCGTGTAGGCGCAGGTACTCACGGTAGAGATCGTCGTAGACGGCGCGATGAGCGGCGATCGGCCGATACGACTCCCCGCCGAGATGCGCCATGTATCGTGCTGCGTCCACGATCGAGTCGTAGCCGCCTAGTGCAGCGCCGGCCGCCACGGCTCCGAACATCGCCGAGCCGAGCGCCGGCGTCTGCTTGGAGGCCGCGACGGTGAACTCGCTACCGGTAGCGTCCGCGAAGATCTGCATCAGCAGCTTGTTCCGCTCGGGCAAGCCCCCGCAGGCGACGATTGCTCTTACGGGCACGCCGGCCGATTCGAACGCTTCGACGATCACGCGCGTCCCGAACGCGGTTGCCTCGATCAGCGAGCGATAGATCTCTGGGGCTCTCGTCGCGAGCGCTATACCGACGAGAAGACCACGCAGGTCCGCGTCCACGAGCACCGAGCGATTGCCGTTCCACCAGTCGAGCGCGAGCAGGCCACTCTCGCCGGGACGAAGCTTACCGGCCTCCTCCTCGAGCACTTCGTGCACGCCCGTGCCCCGGCGTCGGGCCAGCTCATGGTACTCGGGCGGGACGGAGCTCTCGGCGAACCAGGCGAAGATGTCGCCCACGGCCGACTGTCCGGCCTCGTACCCAAACAGCCCCGGCACGACCCCATCCTCGACGACGCCGCACATTCCGTCGATCATCGCGAGCTCGTCGCCGAGGAGCATGTGGCAGATGCTCGTGCCCATGATCGCGACCATCGTCCCCGGTTCGGTCACGGTAGCCGCCGGTACCGAGACGTGCGCGTCGACGTTCGCGACCGCGACTGCAGTGCCCGGAAGCAGGCCCATCCAGGCCGCCGCCCGCTCGCTCAGCCCGCCGGCGCGGCTACCGATCGGCAGGATGCGTCGGGACATCTTCTCGTCCACGACGTGCTCGAATCTCGGGTCGAGCGCGGCGAAGTAGGCGTCCGCGGGGAAGCCCTCCCGCTTCGACCACATCGCTTTGTAGCCGGCCGTACAGCTGTTGCGCGTCTCGACGTCGGTGAGTTGCCAGACGACCCAGTCGGCGGCCTCGATCAGGCGATCGGCGCGGGCGTAGACCTCCGGCGCCTCGTCAAGGATCTGGAGCGCCTTTGCAAAGAACCACTCCGACGAGATCCGGCCGCCGTAGCGCTTCAGCCAGCTCTCTCTCCGCTCCGCCGCGACCGCGTTGATGCGATCCGCCTCCGGCTGGGCCGCGTGGTGCTTCCAGAGCTTGACCCACGCGTGCGGCTCGCCACGAAGGTCATCGAGCAGGCAGAGCGGCGTCCCGTCCACGAGCGTCGGCAGCATCGTGCACGAGGTGAAGTCGATGCCGACGCCGATCACGTCGGCGGGGTCGATGCCTGTCTCGGCGAGCAGTGCGGGGGCTGTCTCCTGAAACGTTCGGATGTAGTCCTCCGGATCCTGGAGCGCCCAGTCGTGGTCGAGACGGACGTCGTCGTTAGGTGGCGGGAGCCGCTCGTCGATGACGCCGTTCCGGTACTGGTAGACGGTCGTTGCGAGCTCGCGTCCATCGGTGCAGTCGACGAGGACGGCGCGCCCCGACTCCGTGCCAAAGTCGATGCCGAGCGCGTACTTTTGCCTGCTCATCAGGTCTCTTCCTCGCTCACTCGCTGTGGCTCGATGACCACCTTGAGCCCACGCCGCTCGACGAGAGCGCCGAAGGCGTCACGCCACTCGGACAACGCGCAGCGCTCGGTCAACAGCGGTACGAGCTCGATCCGTCTGGACTCGGCGAGGCGGATCGCACGCGGCAAGTCGCCGGGCGCCATCCGCCGGCTGAGCAGGATCGTCAGGCCCTTGCGACGTGCCTTCGAGGCGCTGAAGCTCGTGCGGTCGCCGTCAGGAATACCGAGCAGGACGACACGGCCGCCGGGGCGGGTCGCGGCGATCGCGTCGGCGACCGCCGCGTTCTCGCCGGCGACCTCGAACGCGACGTCGACGCCCAACCCTCCCGGTAAGCGCTCAAACGCTCGCTCGGCAAGCGCCTCCTCCGCGTGGAGCGCATGCGTCGCGCCCATCGCCGCCGCCGCCTCGACTCGGTGCGGTAGAACGTCGGTCGCGAGAATCGCAGTCACCCCGGCGGCTCGAAGAGCCTGAACCAACAGCAGCCCGATCGGGCCGCAGCCGAAGACGCCGGCGCTCGTACCCGGTTGCACGCGCCCGAGGTCGAGCGCGTGAAGCGCGACGCCGAGCGGCTCGAGCAGCGCGCCTTCGACGTCGGAGAGCGTGTCGGGCAGGGGGTATGTGAGTCGCTCCGGCCACGTCAGCAACGAGCGCAGCGCACCATCGGTCGAGTCGTGTCCGGCGAACCGCAGCTGAGGGCAAAGGTGCGGCTGACCCGCGAGGCACACGGCGCAGCGACGGCACGGTATGGCCGGATCGACGGCCACCCGATCCCCGGCGCGCGGACCGGACTCGATCGTGCAGACGAATTCGTGGCCCAGGACGAGCGGCTCCGTCAGAACAGCGTCGCCGATCCCACCCTCGCTGAACCAGTGCCGGTCGGAGCCGCAGAGGCCGACGGCGGTCACGCGCAGGAGGAGCTCGCCGTCGCCTGGTGTCGGCGGCGGCTCCTCGTGTAGACGGAGGTCTCCCGTGCCGTGAAGACGTAGCGCCTTCATGGGCGCTGACCGTAGTAGGCGCCGGGACCATGTTTGCGCAAGAAGTGGCGCCGTAGCAGATCGTCTCCGATCGGCTCCACGCCGGGCCGGAGCAGCTCGGTCCTGAGCGCACTCGCGGCCACGACCTCGAGCGCGATCGCGTTCTCGACCGCCTGTGCGACATCGGCGCCCCATACGAACGGTCCGTGCGACGCCACGAGCACGGCCGGCGTCTGGAGCGGATCGAGATGTCGCCGCCCGAACGTTTCGACGATCACGTCGCCGGTGCGGCGCTCGTAGTCGCCCTCGATCTCGTCGCGCGTGAGCTGGCGCGTGACGGGAACCGGCCCGTGGAAGTGGTCGGCGTGTGTCGTGCCGAGGCACGGGATCTCACGGCACGCCTGGGCCCATGCAGTCGCGAACGGTGAGTGCGTGTGGACGACGCTGCCAACCTGTGCGAATTCGCGGTAGAGGACGACATGCGTCGGGGTATCGGACGACGGTTGGTACTCGCTGTCGACGACCGCACCACTCTCGAGATCCACGACGACCATCGACTCGGGTCGGAGCTCGTCGTACCGCACGCCGCTCGGCTTGATCGCCATTACTCCAGCGGCGCGATCGGCGGCGCTCGCGTTCCCGAAGGTGAGGACGACGAGCCCGTCGCGGACGATTTCGACGTTCGCCTCAAAAACGCACTCACGAAGCTCGTCGAACACTGCTGCGCCCACCGAGTTACCCTACAGGCCCCGAGCCAGGTGGAAGTACGCCTGATTCCACCGCAGCTCCTTCTTGAAGTCGCCGATGCGCGTGCTTCCGTCGATCACGAGCAGCTCCAGCCCGGCGATCTCGGCGAGATCAGCGAACGCTTCAGTGCCGAGCGCCAAGCACAAGCTCGTGTGATGCGGTCCGCCGGCGAGTAACCACGCCTCCGCCGCCGTCGCGAGGTCGGGCTTCGGCTCCCATACGGTGCAGGCGAC
>DATEXK010000446.1:0-2699 GCA_035257065.1 Gaiellaceae bacterium
GCCGACGAGGCCCGCGAGCAGTCCGCGCCAGCCGGCGTGGAGGATGCCGACGGCGGGCGCGTCGCCGCCTCCCCGTGCGATCGCGATCGGGATGCAGTCGGCCGTCAGCAGCAACATCGCGCGGCCGGGCTCGTCGCTCCACAGGCCGTCGCAATGGTCGTAGACCGTGCCCGGGGTGACGATGCCGCGCGGCTGGGCGCGCGTGACGGTCGAGCCGTGACGCTGCCAGGCCATCGTCGCGCCGTCGGGGTCCGCGCCGACGGCGTCGCAGAGCCGGGTCCGGTTCTCCACGACGCTTGCCGGATTGTCCTCCGTGAGGATCCCGAGGTTGAGCGACGCGAAGGCGCCTTCGCTGACCCCGCCGAGCCGGGTCGAGAACGCGACGCGATACGGGCCCGGAGCCTGCCAGTCGACGACCTCGACGTCACTCATCGGTGCGAGCCTTTCAGAACTTCGCCCGCGCGCCGCAGCAATGCGTCGCGCGTGTTCTCCGACGGCTCCTCGACGACGTCGTGCAACAGGTCGCGGAGCACGTGCCCGAGCTCGGGCCCGGGAGTGAAGCCGAGCTCGATCAGATCGTTGCCGTCGACGGCGAGATCCGAGAGGCGATGCGGGCTCGATTGCTCGCGCCGGAGCATCTGCCGAAAGTGGTCGAGCTTGTCGAGATCCGCCACCGGCTGCTCGCCCGTGCTCCGCTTGCCGCGGTAGTCGGCCTCCTTGTGGTCGACGAGCTCGAAAGCGAGCTCGTCGCCGTACTTCGCAAGGAAGCGCCGCGCGCGCCGCGCGTCGCCGGTGCCGACTTGGAACATGTGATGGCGCACGATTCGGCAGACACGTGAGCGCAACGCGTTGGGATACCGAAGCCGGTTCAGCGCCTGAGTGGCGAGCTCCGCACCCACCTGCTCGTGACTGCGTTGCGAGTACCCCGGCTTTGCGTAGTAGTGCAGCCGTCCGTCCGCCCCACGCCAGGCGACGTGCGCCTTGCCGAGATCGTGGAAGAGAGCAGCGAGACGTACCGCGAGTGACGTCCCGGCGGCCGCGGCGGCCTGCACCACGGCGAAGGTGTGCTCGTCGACGGTCAGATCGTGGTAGCGGCTCTCTTGCTCGAAGCCGATCGAACGCTCGAACTCCGGCAGCAGCTCGACGAGCACGCCCGTGTCGCGCGCAAGCCGCAATGCGCGCAGAGGCTCACGCCCGAGCAGGAGCTTCGACAGCTCGCCGAGCCCGTCCGCGTGCAGCCCGCCGCCGATGCGCTCGCCGGACACGAGCCGAACCGCTGGAGCCTCGTCGCGCATCTGCTGCACCGTCGACGCATCCGGCTCGAAGCCGAGCTGTGAGACGAAGCGCAGCGCGCGCACGAGCCGCAGCGGATCCTCGGCGAAGCTCGTGGTCGAGGTCGCGCGCAGCACACGCCGCTCGAGATCCAGCTTCCCGCCGAGCGGATCCACGAGCTCTCCCGTCGAGAGCCGCCGTGCCATCGCGTTGACGGTGAAGTCGCGGCGGCGCATGTCGTCCTCGACCGGGAGCGACGGCTCGGCGACGATCTCGAAGTCGTGGCGTCCGGGCCCGGTGCTGACTTCCCTGCGTGGAGGCGCGAACTCGATTCCCGCCGGTGCGAGCTGCCGGACGGTCGCATCACGTGGATAGAGCCGGACGCCGACGAGGCGATTGGCGACCACGAGGTCCTCGACTCGGCCATGCGGCTCGAGGGCGCGCTTGAGGCCCTCGGTGTCGACGCCGGGGACGAGGAAGTCGGCGTCCTTGGAGTCGAGCCCGAGCAACTCGTCGCGGACGGCGCCGCCGACGAGATATGCGTCGAGGCCCAGGTTACGCACGTACTCCTCGAGCTCTTGCCTCACGAGGCCATTCTCGCGGCGCGCGGCCGAGATGGTTGATGCCATGGCCGGGTGCGTTCGGGGATGGCTCAGGCCAAGCCGGGCGGTTGGCTCAGCCGACGGCCAGGCTGGTATGCCTGTCCGAGGCTGAGACGGCCGATCCGGCGCCGTGCATGAGCCACCAGCCGGGCGTGCACGGTCGTGGCATCAGCCATCACAGATGTGCGATCGCTTCGATCTCGACGAGGGCGCCGGACGGAAGCTTGGCGACCTCGACTGTCGAGCGTGCGGGCGGCCGGTCGCCGACATGGACGGCGTACACCGAGTTCATACCCTGGAAGTCGTCGAGGTTCTGCAAGAAGACGGTCGTCTTCACGAGATTCGCGAGGCTCGTGCCGGCCGCGGCGAGGATCGCGGCGAGGTTCGCGAAGACCTGCTCGGTCTGTTCCTCGATCGTGCCGCCGGAGAGCTCCTTGACGCCCGGCTTCAGGGCAAGCTGGCCGGAGACGAAGACGAAGTCTCCCGCGCGGATCGCCTGTGAATAGGGCGCACCCTGGAACGGCGCCGGTGCCGCCTCGGTACGAACCACGGTCTTGTCAGCCACTCTCAGCTCCTTTGTTCGCAGGCCTGGGACAGCGCGACGCCGAGCGCCTTGAAGATCGCTTCGAGAACGTGCTGGGTGTCCGTGCCGTTCAGCAGCCGGACGTGCAGCGTCATGCCGGCTCCCTCGGCGAGGCGTTCGAGGAAGCGGCGGGCGACGTCGGTGCCGAGCCCGCCGATTCGCGCTTCGGTCAGATCGACGTTCGAGACGAGCAGCGGCGTCTCGGATGCCTCGAGGACGACGTTCGCGAGCGCCTCGGACGA
>DATEXK010000447.1:0-10630 GCA_035257065.1 Gaiellaceae bacterium
AAGGTGCTCGTGCTCGGCGTCGCGTACAAGCCGGACATCGGCGACATGCGCGAATCGCCGGCGCTGAAGCTCATCTCCCTGCTCCAGAACGCCGGCGCCGAGGTCTCGTACCACGACCCGCACGTGCCGAAGTTCAACGAGCACGGGCTCGAGATGGCGTGCGTCCCGTACGCGCCGGCCGCGTACGACTGCGTCGTGATCGTCACCGATCATGCCGACATCGATTACGCGCAGCTCGTCGACGACGCCGAGCTCGTCGTCGACCTGCGCAACGCGACCGGCGCCAAGGGCACTGCGTCGGACAAGGTCTTCAAGCTGTGAGCTCTGCGGCCCACCCGAAGGTCGGTCTCGTCGGCCTCGGCTACTGGGGCCCGAACCTCGCGCGGAACTTCGACGACCTCGGCGTGCTCGTCGGGCTCTGCGACATCGACTCGGAGTTGCGCGGCCGCTTCGCCGCCCGCTATCCGAATGTGACGATGCACGCGGACTACGCCGAGCTGCTCGCGGATCCCGAGGTCGACGCCGTCGTCGTCGCGACGCCGGTGCCGACGCATTACGCGCTCGCGAAGCAGGCGCTCGAGGCGGGCAAGCACGTCTTCGTCGAGAAGCCGCCGGCGATGCGTGCGTCGGAGATGGAGGAGCTCGTTACCCTGGCCGCGGAGCGCGACCTCGTGTTGATGCCGGGCCACCTCCTGCTCTACCACCCGGGCGTGCAGAGGGTGAAGCAGCTGATCGATGCGGGCGACCTCGGCGAGATCTTCTGCATCTACGCGAACCGGCAGAACCTCGGAGTCATCCGGAAGGACGAGAACGCGCTGTGGTCGCTCGGTGTGCACGACCTCTCGGTGATCCTCTACCTGCTGGACGAAGAGCCCGAAGAGGTGTGGGCGCACGGGAACGCGTTCCTCACGCCGGGCGTCGAGGACGTCGTGTTCTGCTACCTCCGCTTCCCGTCCGGCCGGATCGCCCACATGCATCTCTCGTGGCTCGACCCGCACAAGATGCGCCGGCTCACCGTGGTGGGTCGGGACAAGATGGTCGTCTTCGACGACATGGAGCTCGAACGGAAGGTGACCGTCTACGAGAAGGGCCCGTGGCAGGCCGCCGAGAACTACGGCGAGTGGCGCACGCGGACTGGGGACATCTTCAGCCCCCGTATCCCGAACGACGAGCCGCTGCGGCTCGAGTGCTCGCACTTCCTCGCTCTCGTCTCCGGCGGTCCCGGCGACCACAAGGAGGCGCGAGACGGCCTCGTCGTCGTCCGCGCGCTCGAGGCGCTGCAGGCGACGCTCACCGGCGCACGCGTTTGATGGCCGACGCCCCGACTGTGCACGCCTGGATGGTGGCTCCTGCACGGCGCCGTGCGGCCGTGCCAACCTCGTCAAGGCAACCAGCCTTGACCTCGGCTGGCCCAACCACACGGCTTGGCATGAGCCATCCCCAGACGCACCCGGCCGGGGCGTCGACCATCTGATGCCGGCGGAGATCCACCCGACCGCCACCGTCTATCCGGGCACGGTGCTCGGCGCGGGTGTGAAGGTGCTCGAAGGCGCAGTCGTCGGAAAGCAGCCGACACTCTCGCCTCGCTCGACCGCGAAGCGCGAGCCGTTGCCGCCGGCCGAGCTCGGCGACGGCACCATCGTCTCGACGGGCGCGATCGTCTTCGCGGGCTCGCGGGTGGGCGCGCGCGTCATCCTCGGTGACCAGTCGTGCGTGCGCGAGCGCGTGCACGTGGACGACGACGTCGTGCTCGGGCGCGGCTCGCTGATCGAGAACGACACGAGCGTCGGCGCGCGCACGAAGATCCAGGCGGGCGCGTACATCACGGCGTACTCGATCCTCGAGGCCGACGTCTTCATCGCGCCGTGCGTCGTCACGACGAACGACAACTTCATGGGCCGCACCGAGCGGCGCCACGATCTGATCAAAGGCCCGACGATCCGCCGTGGCGCCCGCATCGGCGGCGGGGCGATCCTCTGCCCCGCGGTCGAGATCGGCGAAGAGGCGTTCGTCGGCGCGGGCGCGGTCGTGACGAAGGACGTGCCGCCGCGCATGCTCGTCGTCGGCAATCCGGCGCGGGTGCTGCGCGCCGTGAACGACGACGAGCTGCTCGAGAACCAGTAGCGCGCACCGCGGGACGCCGGGACCGGTACAGCAGCCTGCAGTCCACGAAGATCAGTGGGCTAGGTGCAAGCCGAGGGCCCGGGCCTAATCAACAAACCGGGGGGCCAAGGCTCCGGGACGATTCTTACCCCCGGGGCTTGGCCCCCGGCGTGGTCTTGTTGAAGGTGAGCGTGTACGGACCGGCGCCGGGTGACGTGACCTTCACCTCGAGGTAGTACCAGCCGCGGCCCGGCGCTTTGAACGCGACATGCTGCGTGCCGCCCGGCAGGATCGATTGCGCTACGCGGCGGCTCTGGGTCCGTAGGTCGTCGACGCGGCTCGTGCCCGGCCTCCAGAGCAGGAGGTTGACGTTCGCACCGGGCCAAGCCCCTGTGAGGCTCGCGGTCAGGCGCTCACCGCCGGAGAGCGCGACCCGGTAGACGTCGACCTGGTCGTCGTAGTAATCGAGGGTGGCCGTGAAGCTGTAATGCTTTCCCCACAGCGTTCTTGCCTGTGTGCCCGCGTCGTCGTTCGTCTCGTACTGGTCGGCGATCGGCAGCGGGCCGGCAAGCGCTTCGACCGCCTTCGCGACGTCGAGCCGTCCCCAGCCGCTCAGCGGGTCGCGGAGCAGGCCGCACTTGATGCAGCCGTTCGTGGCGTTCACATCGTCGGCGCTGTGCTCGAGCAACGCCTCCACCTGGCTGTTCGTCAGCTGGGGGTTCACCGCGAAGAGCAGCGCCGCGGCGGCCGAGACCTGCGGCGCGGCGAACGACGTTCCCTCCGGGTCGCTGTACTCGTCGCTACCGCAATCCGAGAAGCCCTGCGGGACGCAGGTCGCTCGCAGTGCGGTCAGCGCCAGCGGGAAGGTCGAGAAGATCCCCTGTCCGGGAGCGGAGAGATCGTTGTAGATCGCGTCTCGATTCGAGAAGTCCGGAACGTTGCCCGAGCGGGTCAGTGCGCTGACGCCGAGCACGTGTGGCAACGCGGCGGGATAGCTCGCGAACGGCCACGGCTGCGAGAACGCCTCGTCGCCGTTTCCGACCGCCGCGACGAGTAGCGCGCCTTTGGCATTTGCGTACGCGACCGCGCTCGCCTCGAGCGCTGAGTACGTGTCGCGGTTGACGTGCACGGGGTCACGGACGCCGCCGAGGCTGAGGTTGATCACGCGTGCGCCCTGGTCGGCGGCCCAGCGGATTGCGTCAGCCTCCGCCTGCAGGGGAATGGTGCCGTTGGGCTTCACGACCTTCGCGATCAGCAGCTGCGACGTGTAGGCGATGCCGACGATCCCCTGCGTGTCGAGGTTCGCCGCGATTTCGCCGGCGACGAATGTGCCGTGCCCTTCGGTGTCGACGAGGGCGCTGCCGCCGACGAAGCTCCTCGAGTCGGCGATGCGCCCGGCGAAGTCGGGCAGGGACCCGTCGATCCCAGAGTCGACGATCGCGACCAGGACGGGTGCGAGGTCGGTGGGCGGCGTCGGCCACGCGTCGAAGGCGTGGTCTTCGGTGAGATACCACTGCTTGGGCGCGAGTGGGTCGGTCGGCGCGAACGCAGCCGCCGGAGTCGCTGCTACGAGCGCCATGACGAACAGCGCCGGCAGCAGGCGGCGCATCAGCGGACCACGGTCAGCGGAGTGGTCGTCGCCGGCGCATAGCCCCGTCCCGGCGTCACGACGACGCGGTAGATGCTTCCCGTCGGCAGTGTCGCGGGAACGGCGAACGTCCCGTCGGCGCCGACCGTGCCCTGTGCGGTGAGCGTCCACGTGAGGTCGGGGTTCTGCAGCTGAACCTGCACGGGTGCATCCGGGAGGAGCGGCAGCTCGGTGCCCTGCACCTGGTCGGCGGTGACCGCGGTGATCTGTACGAGCGGCATGACCTTGATGTGCACTGCGCCTGCTGCGTCGGTGGGTGTTGCGAGCCGGTAGTCGGTGGCGATCGTCGGCGTTGCGGTCAACCGCAGCGATCCGTCGGCCGCGGGGACGACGGGCGCGACCGTCTGCCACGGCGCGGCGGACGGGCGTTGCTCGAACGAGACGCCGGTCAGACCGCGCACGAAGCCGCTGAGCGAGACGCTCGAGCCGTAGACGACGGGCGTGCTCGGAGTCGGAGGTGCGAGCGAGAGGAGGCCGACGTCGAACCACGTCGAGCGCAAGCCGAGCGCGTCCCTCAGCTTCGTGCCGGCGACGGGCGAGTCGAACGTCTGCGTGAACAGGTCGATCGTCGTAACGCGCCCCGTGCCGTTGAGCGTCGTCTTGACGTCGGTGATGGGCCCTTGCAGCTTGAGCGCGGAGACGATGGTCTTGCCGGTGACCGGCACGGGGCCCCAATCGTGGAAGGGCGAGATCGTGTCGAACGGGTCGGGCACGGACACGAGATACGGCACCGCGGTGCCGACCCAGTCCGCCGCCGACTCCGTCACGCCGCCCGATGTCGACGAGAAGTACGTCGTTGCGATCTTGCCGCCGAACATGAGCACCTGGCCCTTTGTCGCGTCGACCGCCGCATTGCTCGCCGGATCCTCGTGCGAGAGGCCGAGATACATCTGGCTGCGCGTGTCGCTGAAGACGTCGTACGGCGCACCGACCTGGCGCGTCGCCATCGCGTACGACCGCGCGGCCACCGCCTGCGCCTTCAGCGCCTCACTCGACCAGTTCGGGGGCATCTCGGCCGGGACGACGCCGTAGAGGTACTGCTCGAGTCCGACGATGTTGATCGCGCGCAGCTTCCCGTCGACGACGTCGACCTGGATCTGCCCCCGGTAGGGCAGCTTGAGCGTCAGCGGCGCGCCCACACCGGCGCGGAAGGTCAGCGGCGCGGTCAGGGGCTGCGGCGTCGCCTGTCCGTCCACCGTGAGCATGAGCGTCGGGCCGAACGTCACGGCTCCGGCGTCGAGCGTGTGCGTCTTGCCGAGCCCGTCTCGGACGCTGAACGGCACGTCGGAGGAGAGGGTCAGGGCCTTCTTCTTGTCGGCGAGCAGCACCCGGACCCGCGAGACCGGCGCCTTGCCGACCGCTGTGCCGGGGTAGTAGTGCGAGAGGATCTGCTGCGCCGTCCAGCCGTGCTGGGCGTAGCCGTAGGCGCCGTACTGGCTCATCCCGACCCCGTGCCCCCAGCCGTGGCCCGTGAAGACGAGCAGAGGCCCGGAGCCGGCCGGGGCCGCAAAGCAGGTGCCCGTGCAGACCGACGTTGCGCTCGCGGCCGTGGCAAAGCCCGCCGCAAGCGCTGCGGCGGCGACGACAAGGGCAATCGTGCGACGCATCATGAGTATCAGGGTGGGGCCGTCTCCACCGAGCTGTCTCCACGGACCCCAGCGGAGCGCAACCCAAAGCTAGCAGAGTCATTTTTCGAGTCTGTGAAGGGCCAACTTCGCCGCGGAGCAGGGATTTCATCCTGCGCCGGAGCCCCGGCCCGGCCGGGGCGCGCTAGACGGCGGTCGAATCCGCGAGACGCCCGGCGTACTGCTGTTCGTAGTACGCGCGGTACTCCCCCGATTTGATCGGCTCCCACCAGGCGCGGCTGACGCGGTACCACTCGACCGTCTCGCGCAACCCGTCCTCGAAGGGCTTCTCCGGCGTCCAGCCGAGGCCGCGCAGCTTCGACGTGTCGAGCGAGTAGCGCCGGTCGTGGCCGGGGCGGTCGGGGACGCTGCGGAGCAGCAAACGGTCGGCGCCGGCAAGCTCGATGATCCGTCCGGCGACGTCGATGTTCTCGTGCTCGTCGCCGCCGCCGACGTTGTAGATCTCGCCCGGTGCGCCCTCGTGCAGCACGAACTCGATCCCGGCGCAGTGGTCCTCGACGAAGAGCCAGTCGCGGATCTGCTTCCCGTCCCCATAGAGCGGTAGAGGCTGATCATCGAGCGCGTTCGTCGCGAACAACGGGATGAACTTCTCGGGGTACTGGTTCGGGCCGTACGTGTTCGAGCCGCGCGTGATCGACGCGTTGATGCCGAAGGTGCGCGCGTAGGCGGGCACGAGCAGATCGCCGGCGGACTTTGCCGCGCTGTACGGGCT
The DNA here is from genome assembly GCA_035257065.1 of Gaiellaceae bacterium. GTDB lineage: Bacteria > Actinomycetota > Thermoleophilia > Gaiellales > Gaiellaceae > Palsa-739. The sequence goes on from DATEXK010000447.1 coordinate 6,110, forward strand.
CGACGGATGGAGCGCGTCCGTCTCCTTCGACGAGCCGCCCCCCTCGAGGTCTCCGTACACCTCGTCGGTCGACACCTGCACCATGCGGATGCCCGTCGCACGCAGCTGCTCGAGCAGCACCTGCGTGCCCCGGAACTCCGTACGGCCGAAGTCCTCGGCGCTGAGGATCGAGCGGTCGACGTGCGTCTCGGCTGCGAAGTTGACGATCGCCTCGCACCCCGCGGCTGCGCGCGCCACGTCGTCCGGCTTCGCGATGTCGCCGTGGTGGAACTCGACCTCGCCGGGAAGGTTCGCGCGGTTGCCGGAGTAGGTCAGCTTGTCGAGCACGACGACCTCATGCCCGGAGCGGAGCAGCCGCTTGACAAAATGAGAGCCGATGAAGCCGGCGCCGCCGGTGACGAGGATCCTCACGCGGGCAGGTTAGTGGGCGGCGCGCGGCGTGGCGTGGAGCACGCGCGCGAGCGGCGCCGGGAGCCACCAGTTCCAGCCGCCGAGGAGCCGCATCGCGGCGGGGACGATCAGCAGCCGGACGAGGGTCGCGTCGAGGAAGATCGCGACCGCCAGCCCGACGCCGAGCTCTTTGAGCGACCGCGCGCCTGCGACCGCGAAGGCGGCGAACACGGCGACCATGACGGCGGCGGCGCTCGTGATGATGCGCGCCGAGCCGACGAGCCCTTCCGCGACGGCGCGCTCGTTGTCGCCGTGCGCGAGCCAGCGCTCGCGGATCCGCGTCAGCAGGAACACTTCGTAGTCCATCGAGAGCCCGAACGTCACCGCGAGCACGAGCGCGGGCACGATCGTGTCCACGTACCCCGGCGAGGCGTAACCGGTCCAGTCGAGCCAGCCCCACTGGAAGACCGCGACGAGCACGCCGTACGACGCGCCGACGCTGAGCAGGTTCATCAGCACGGCCTTGAGCGGCAGCACGACGCTGCGCAGGAGCACGAACAGGACGACGTAACACGCGGCGAGGCTGAAGAGGAGCATCTTCCAGAGTCCGCCGAAGATCGCGTGTTGCACGTCGAGGTCGAACACCGTCGAGCCGCCGACGAGGGCGTCAGGCCCGGCTGCGCGCTCGATGCGGTGCACGACGTCCCGCGCGGGCTGCGACTCGGGTGGAGCGGCGAGCCGCACGTCGAAGAGCCAGCGCGTGCCGTCCGCGCTGCGAACGGGCGTCCCGACGCTGGAGACGCCGGGCATCGTCGTGAGGCGGTCGGCGAGCGCGGTCGGCTGGGCGATCGTGATCACGTGCACCGGCGAGGCGAAGCCGGGACCGGCGAGCGCCATCGCCTGCTCGGTCGCGACGCGTACCTCCGCGTTCGTCGGCAGCTCGTCGAGGCCGCGGTTGAACGTCTTCATCGCCAGCAGGGGGGCTGCGAGCAGGAGCATCACGACCACGCCGCCGGCGAGCGCGGTCACGGGCCGCCGCATCACCGCGTGGGCCCAACGCGTCCACAGCGCATCGCTTCCCTCCTCGCCGGTGCGCCACGGCAGTCGCAACCGGAAGCGATCGACGCGCGTGCCGACCGTGGCGAGCAACGCGGGCAGCAGCGTGACGGACGCAAGCACCGAGATGCAGACGACGACGATCGCCCCCACCGCCATCGAGCGAAGAGCGTTGACGTCGATCGCGAAGAGCGCGGCGAGCGAGATCGCGACCGTTGCACCGCTGAACACGACGGCGGTGCCCGAGCTCGCAAGGGCGCGTTGGAGCGCCGTCTCACTCGTTGCGCCTCCGTGCAGCTCGCGCCGGAAACGGCTGACGATGAAGAGCGAGTAGTCGACCGCGACGCCGATCCCGATCATCGAGGCCATGTTGGTCACGTAGACGGAGATGGGGAACGAGCGCGAGAGCCCGTAGATGACCGCGCCGCTGAGGAACACCGCGACGGCGCCGAGCGCGACCGGGGCGACGGCCGCGACGACGGTGCCGAACCCTGCGAGCAGGATCAGGAGGATGAGCGGGAATCCGATCGACTCGCCGCGCTTCAACTGCTGCTTGGACACGGTCTGGAAGTTCGACCAGATCGCCGGCTCGCCGATCACGCGGGTCTGCACGTCAGGCGCTGTCTGCACGATCGCGCGCCGCAGCTTCGTCGCCGCGTCGATGGATCCTGACGCCGCCCCCCGGTAGCCGATGGGCACGAGCGCCGCGCGGCCGCCGTCGAGGAAGCGAGGCATTCCGAGGCGCAACGCCGGATCGGCCCGCACTGTCGGTGCGGTCTCGAGCAGCCGGCGCTTCACTGCAGCGGCGGTCCGGCCGGTGACGAGGACGGTCAACGCCGGGGGTGTGACACCGGGAAAGTCGCCGAGTGCATTGGAGACCGTGACCGAGGCGCTGCCCGGGACTTCCCACCCGCCGCCCGAGAGCCGGTCGTTCTGGTGGAGGGAGAACCAGCTTCCACCGGCGAGGAGTGCGAGCCAGACGAGCACGATCGCCCGCCGGCGGCGAGACACCAGGACGGCGAGGCGGCCGAGCGCCGATTCCATGGTTCGAGACTATGTGTCAAGCCGCGTCCGGAGCCGGTGTAGGCTCATCGCGTCGAGACGACGAGGGAGGCAGTCATGGCGCAGATCGAGAGCGAGAACCGGGCGACATCCGATCCGGAGGCCCGCAAGAAGGTGCTGGCGGAGATCAAGAAGCACGGGATCGAGGACGTCCTGCTCTGGTTCACGGACGTCGAGGGGCATCTGAAGAGCTTCTCGATCACGACGAGCGAGGTCGAAGGCGCTCTCGACGACGGCATGGGCTTCGACGGCTCGTCGGTGACCGGCTTCAACGCGATCGAGGAGTCGGACATGGTCGCGATCCCCGACCCGGCGACGTTCCGCGTCATGCCCGACGGCCAGACCGGCCGCCTGATCTGCGACGTCGTGACGCCTGACGGCGAGCCGTTCGGCGGCGACCCGCGCCACGTGCTGCGGCTCGCGCTCGACCGGATGAAGGCGATGGGCTTCGACACGTTCAACATCGGTCCGGAGGCGGAGTACTTCCTCTTCGAGGACGACAAGGGCACGGTGACCCTCGACGAGGGCGGCTATTTCGCCCAGACGACGATGGACGCCGCCACGACGATCCGGCGCGACACAATCCGCGCGCTCGAGCAGATGGGCATCCCGGTCGAGTACCACCATCACGAGGTCGGCCCGTCGCAGCACGAGATCGACATCCGCTTCACGAACGCGGCCGACATGGCCGACTACATGCTCACGTACCGCCTGATCGTGAAGGAGGTCGCAAAGCAGCACGGCCACCACGCGACCTTCATGCCGAAGCCGCTGTTCGGCGAGAACGGGTCGGGCATGCACACACACCAGTCGCTCTTCACCGGCGGCCGCAACAGCTTCTACGACGCGGACGACAAGTGGCACCTCTCGGACGTCGGCAAGGCGTTCATCGCCGGCCAGCTCCGGCATGCGCGCGAGATCACCGCTGTGTTCGCGCAGTGGGTGAACTCGTACAAGCGGCTCGTGCCGGGCTTCGAGGCTCCGGTCTATGTCGCCTGGTCACAGCGCAACCGCTCGGCGCTCATCCGGATCCCGCTGTACAAGCCCGGCTCCGAGAACGCGACCCGCGCGGAGCTCCGCTGCCCGGATCCGGCCTGCAATCCGTACCTCACGTTCGCCTGCCTGCTCCACGCCGGCCTCGAGGGGATCGAGAAGGGCTACGAGCTGCCCGACCCGATGGAGACGAACCTCTACCACCTGACCCCCGAGCAGCGGCGGGAGCGGGGCATCGTCTCCCTGCCCGAGTCGCTGGGCGAGGCGATCGACGAGCTTTCCCAGTCCGAGCTCGCCCGCAAGGCGCTCGGGCCGCACATCTTCGACCGCTACATCGAGCTGAAGCGGGCGGAATGGGACGAGTACCGCGTCCAGCTCACGGAGTGGGAGATGAAGAAATACTTGCCGGTTCTCTAAGACAGTCGTAAAAATCGCCCGGGGGTCTGGCCCTCCTGTCTCAGGAGTGACACAATCGTGGCCGGTTCGTCCCCTGCGGAGACGAGCCAGACTGACGGCCGACCGCGGGGTGCCCAGTGGGCGCCCTGTGGTCGTTCTAGGGCCGTTTTGTCGGGCGTCTAAAGGAAGCTGCGAATGCTCTCGCGGTCGACCCGGAGGCCGATCACGCCGCTCGAGCCGTCGATCTGGTCGATCGTGTCGGCCGGAACCATCCGGCGGCGGCGCGAGAAGAGCCCGGACTTGACCGAAAGCGCGTCCGGAACATCGGGAGCGGTGCCGTACATCGGGCACTCGACCTTGCCGACGAGGCGTCCCTGCCGATCGGCGACGATGTAGCCGGCAGTCCGGCGGAGATCGATGGCAAGTGCGCTCATGGTGATGAAGGTATCCCCGCTCTGCAAAGAAATTACGCGGGGCGCGGTAAAAGGTTTGTTAGGAAGCTCCGGTCACGTGTGCTCACGGATCTGGCTAATCGTGCGGATTCGTGCCTCGCTGCTCATCTCCTCTAACGCCTACTCACGGCTACCTGGGTTACCAGCCGTGTTACCGGCCGGGGCCGATTCG
>DATEXK010000448.1:0-4411 GCA_035257065.1 Gaiellaceae bacterium
GCCGATCAGCCGATTGCCCTCCCGCCGGTCAGCGCCGCGCCGGTCGGCCCGGAGCTCATCAGCCCGGAGCCCATCAGCCCGGAGCCCGTCTCTGCAGAGTCCCAGGCCTTCGAGGCCGTTGCACCGCCTGTCGAGCCGGCCGAGCCGTGGCTTGCCGCTCCTGAGCTGCCGCCCGTACCGGTGTCCGAGCCCGTCGCCTCGGTCGTCATCCATCCCCCTGTTTCTGCGGCCGAGCTGCCGCCGCTCCCCGACGCCGCTGCGAAGGGGCCCTTCTGGAAGAAGGAGCTCTCGTTCTCGCGCAAGCCGAAGGAGCCGAAGGCGCCCAAGACCGCGAAGGTTCCGAAGTCGGAGCGCGCGCCGAAGGAGCAGGGCGCGTCGGTCCCCTTCTGGAAGAAGCAGGTTTCACTCGGCCGCAAGCCGAAGCTGCCGGCGGAGATCGCCGCAGCGGATGCGCCGACAGTCGCACTCCCCGCTGCCCCAAAGCTTCCGTTCTGGAAGAAGCTGTCGTTCTCGATGCCCTCGCTCTCGCTGCCGAAGCGCTCGTCCGGTGGAGGCAAGAGTGGCGGGCACGCGGTCAAGAAGCTCGTCGGCCTCAAGATCGGCTCGTCTCAGCTGGCGGCCGCCCGCGTCTCGAACAACGGCGTCGCCGAGGTTCAACAGCTCGCCCGCGAAGCGCTCGCTCCCGGGATCGTCGTCGGAGGAGAGCTCCGCGACCCGGAGGCGCTCGGCGTTGCGTTGAAGGGCTTCTTCGCGCGGAACAAGCTTCCGCGCAAGGGTGTTCGGCTCGGCATCGCGAGCAACCGCATCGGTGTCCGCATCTTCGACATCGTCGGCGTCACCGAGGAGAAGCAGCTCGCCAACGCGATCCACTTCCGCGCACAGGAGACACTGCCCATCCCGCTCGATGAAGCAGTGCTCGACTTCCGCGTCCTCGACGAGTCCGTCGATGCGGAGGGGCAGAGCGTCAAGCGTGTCCTGCTCGTCGTGGTCTACCGCGAGCTCGTCGAGCGCTACGTCAACGCGTGCAAGAAGGCAGGGATCACGCTCGCGGGAATCGACCTCGAGGCGTTCGCGCTGCTTCGCTCGCTCGCGCCGCCCGTCGATCGCGGCTCGTCCGCGCTCGTCGGCGTTGCGATCGGCTACGACCGCTCGACGTTCGCCGTCTCCGACGGCCGCGTTTGCGAATTCACGCGCGTCCTCGAATGGGGCGGCTCTACGTTGAACGTCGCGCTGGCCCGCACGTTCGACAGTACGCCCTCGGAGGTCGAGGCGATCAAGCGCAGCCTCTCGCTCGACGAGAGCACAGTTCCCCCGGGACTCACTCCTGAGCAAGCCGCGCAGGCGATCGACGTCGTTCGGCGTCAAGTGCAGTCGTTCGCACGCGAGCTCGTCTCCTCGCTTCAGTTCTACCAGAACCAGCCTGGAAGCCTGGGCATCGGCGAGATCGTGCTCACCGGTGGGACCGCGCATCTGCCCGGGCTCGCGGCAGAGCTCGAGCGGCTGATCGGCGTGCACGTCCGCGTCGGTGATCCGTTCGCACGTGTGAAGGTCTCGAAGAAGCTCGCCGGCGCGGAACAGTCCGGCTCGCTCGCGGTTGCAATCGGCCTGGGGATCGAGGACTGATGCGCGCCGTCAACCTCCTTCCGAGCGGTTCCGAGTCGCGCAAGAGCTTCCGCAAAGAGGACCCGGCGGTCGTCGTCGGGTCGGCGCTCGGCGTGGTCGTTCTCTTCGCCCTCGTCGTCGGCTTCATGGTCGTTCACTCGAAGGTCAACGCCGAGCAGAAGAAGCTGACGACGGCGCAGACCGAGCTCGCGAAGCTCTCGCTCGTGAAGAAGCCCGTGGTCGTGACGAAGCCGGTCGTGCAAAAGCCGATCATTGCGCCTCCTGCGGTGACGAGTGAGGAGCAGCCCCGCCTGGCAGCGATCACGACTGCGATGTCGACGCGGATCGCCTGGGATCGGATCCTGCGTGAGTTCTCGCTCGTGCTTCCGAGCGACGTGACGCTCAAGGGACTCACCCTCACGGCTCCGGCCGCTCCTGTCGCGCAGATGGCGGGCTCGCCTGCCGCACCCGCCGCGCAGGGGCTCAACATCACGGGTACCGCCTTCTCTCACGACGGCGTGGCGCGCCTGCTGTCGCGGCTGATGCTCATCCCCGACCTCGCCGATGTCACCTTGTCGTCCAGCACCGCGTCGCAGGGGGGGACGCCCGGCGTCCAGTTCAGCATCAGCGCCGGCATCAAGGGCGCACCCGCGTTGCCGCCGCTACCCGCGCCGGTCGTGCCCACCGACACGACGACCACCGCAGGAGCGAGCTCGTGAAGGGCCGGAAGCTCCCAGGCAAGGCAGCGATCGGCCTGATCGTCGGCGGCGACCTGCTGCTGTTGCTGGTCGGCTGGTTCCTGCTCATCGGCCCGCAGCGGGCAACCGCTTCGAGCATCGCTTCGGCCACCGCCGCGGCAGAGGCGCAGCTGGTCGAGGCGAAGCGTCCGGTCGTGACCGTGAAGCCCCCGGCCGCGATCCAGCAGCCCGAGATCCAGACCGCCGCGCTCTACAACCTCGCGAAGGCGATGCCGTCGACCGTGGATCAGCCCAGCCTGCTGCTCGAGCTCGATCAGGTTGCGCGGGGTGCGGGCGTCTCGCTGGGGACCATCTCGCTCGGTACGCCGACGCTCGACCCCGGCGGCACCTTCAGCACGGTGACCATCAACCTGACGTTCGACGGCGACTTCTACTCGATCACCGACATGCTGTACCGGCTGCGAACCCTCGTCTCGGTGCGCAACGGTTCACTCCAGACGTCCGGCAGGCTGTTCTCCGTCGGAACGGTCGGGCTCACGCCCGGTGGCGCGGGCAGCGGAACGATGTTGTCCGCGACTCTCAGCGTCATCGCCTACGTCTATGGCGGCGCGCCGGCGGCCGTCGCCGCCCCACCGGTGACGCCCGCTGCAACAAGCACGGACACCACACAAACCTCGACGACCACCGCGCCCTAGTCGGCACGAAAGGAGAGAACCATGGCCAAGAACAAGAAACCTGCCGACGCGGCGAAGGACAAGGCTGCAAAGCAGAAGAAGATTGCGATCGTGCTCGTGTGCGTGCTCGCCCTTGCAGTGGCGTACGCGGTCAACACGATGATGGGAATGAGCGGCGGCGGCGCGGCGTCGAAGCCGCAAGCAGTCGACCCGGGAACGGCCGCATCGACGACACCGGTCGCGACCGTCGCATCGCCCGTGCCGGTCGCGCCCTCACTCGCCGGTTCTACCGTCGTCGCCGATCCGGCGGCAGCAACGGCCGGCTCGACCTCCGCAGGCTCCACGCAGCTGCTCGCAGCGGTCAGCCCTCCGGCCGACGCGGGTCAGCTCCAGTCGTTCTCGCAGTTCACGAGCAGGGACCCCTTCGCCGGCGGCAGTGGATCGGCGTCGGCGTCCGGTGGCAGCGGCTCCGGCACGAAGTCCGGGGGCTCGTCCGGGTCTGGTTCGGGATCGGCGCCTGCGGTTCCGCCGGCGCCGCCCAATCCGCCTCCGAGCGCCGCCGTCATCTCGGTGAACGGTGGTCTCCCCGAGTCGGTCAGCACTGACGGGATCTTCCCGACCGCGAGCACGATCGCGACCACGAACGGGCTGTTCAAGCTCGTCTCGCTGACGGCGAAGACAGCGACGGTCTCGGTCGTCGGCGGCTCCTACGCCAGCGGGTCGCAAACGCTCAAGCTCACAGTGGGCAAGTCCGTGACCCTCGTGAACACCGCCGACGGGACGCGCTACACGCTCCTGCTGTACCCGCCGGGAACCGCCGTTCCGGCCGCGCCCGCAGCGACCGGCGCGAGTGGGGCGGCCGTTCCTGTCACGCCGCCGGCCACCACGACCGCTCCCACCACGACCACCACCGGCGGTTAGCCAGATGAAGCCCGAACGGTGTCCGACCCCCCAAGTGGTGTCGGACACCGTTCAGCAACCGGCCTTCGCTGCCGATACCCGAAGGGTGGTTATCCGTCTGAGAGACGAGAGCGGCATGGGCCTGATCGAGCTTCTGATCGCCATGGTGGTCCTGAACGTCGGGCTCTTCGCGGTCGTCAGCGTCTTCAGCAGCGCCACTACCGCGATGGGCCGCGCGGCGACCATCTCTTCGGCGACGGCGGTCGAGCGGCGCCGCGTACAGCGGGTCGTGGGTGAAGCAGGTGACGATCGTCGTTCGTGACCCGAGAAACACCGCGAGGATCCTCGCCCGCCAGACCTCGCTCTTCGACTGGACCGACGGCTCGTAACGCCACGGCTGCGGCCTCAAGCGCAGCGGTACTACTGCCGATAAGCACTCCGTATGGCCTCCTTTGCGTACGCTGCGATCAACGCCCAGGGTCTCGAGACCGAGGGTGTAGTGAACGTGCCCGACCTTCCCGCTGCGCGCGAGCAGTT